>NZ_JAAGPG010001225.1:0-652 GCF_017104665.1 Burkholderia sp. Se-20378
CGTCGCCGAGCGCGGTCAGGCGGTTCGCGAGGCCGCGGGCGATCCGGCCCGAGATCGCGGCCGTGAACGTCGTGCGGCGTGCCGCGTCGCCGAGCAGTGCGCGGCGATAACCGTCGTCGATCGACGTCTCCGGGCATGCGACGAACGCGGTGCCGAGCTGGGCGGCCTGCGCGCCGAGCGCGAGCGCGGCGGCGATGCCTTCGCCGTCCATGATGCCGCCGGCGGCGATCACCGGCAGCGCGCATTCGCGCACGATCAGGCGCGTGAGCGCAAACGTGCCGAGGCGATCGTCATGCGCGGTCGAATCGAACACGCCGCGGTGCCCGCCCGCTTCGATCCCCTGCGCGACGATCGCGTCGATGCCGGCGGCGGCGATCTGGCGGGCTTCGTCGAGATTCGTCGCGGCCGCGAACAGCGTGACGCCCGCGCGCTTCAGCGCGGCGATCACGTCCGCGGACGGCAGCCCGAAATGAAAGCTGACGACGGCCGGCTTTTCTTCGACGAGCAGCGCCTGCATCGCTTCGTCCGCGATGAAGCTCGTATAGATCTCCGACAGCGATGCGGGCGGCGTCGCGCCGTATTCGCGGAACGCCGGTGCAAGCCACTCGAGCCACGCGTGTTCGACGGCCGCGTCGGCGTGTGCCGGCTGGTG
>NZ_JAAGPG010001226.1:0-237 GCF_017104665.1 Burkholderia sp. Se-20378
TTGTCACTTACTTCTGTATTGTCACTGAGTGTAGTCGTTCAGCTCAGTATGTTAGTTGTTCACGCTGTTTTATTGATGCTGTTGTACTTTTGTAATCTATAGCACGCGTTGTCTGTGGTCGTGTACTGGGTATGGGTCGTTGCCGATTTTATCTTTCTCGTAGCTAGCTTTGGTCTCTATTTCTTAGTCTTTTCTGGGAGTGTTGGAGGTCTTTAGCGGTTTGATTTTTTTTTTTTT
>NZ_JAAGPG010001227.1:0-247 GCF_017104665.1 Burkholderia sp. Se-20378
GGCGCCGGCTCATTAAAAAAAAAAAAAAAAAAACACACATAATATATAAGATTATCTTGTCATACTAACATAACACACACACCAATTCGAGATTCCACGACCTTCGTGCGATCTACTACCATAACCCTAGCAAATACACTTGCCCGTAGTCATCAACCCATTCAACCATCACTCCCACCCCGTCATCTACCAATACTAGCACCAACAATCACCACACTACACATACTCCTCACACACAAGACGATCA
>NZ_JAAGPG010001228.1:0-732 GCF_017104665.1 Burkholderia sp. Se-20378
TGACGTATTCGCGCACCCATTGCGCGAGCTGCCGGGCATGCGGGCCACCCGGCAGGAAACGGCGGTACGCGTCGAGCGACAGCGGGCCGAGCACGATCCGGAAGCGCGACTGCGCATCGCGCACCGCGACGCCGAGCGCGACGGCGCCGACCCGCAACGTCGGCCGCGTCGCGCGGATCGTGCAGCGTTGCGAACGTTCGATCGCGACCCATTGCGGCACATGCTCGACGATGCGGGCCTCGACGCCGAAATGCCGGCGCAGGATCTGCACGAGCCCTTCCGGGTTGCGCGTGTGCCGCACGAGATGGCCCGCATGGAAGTAGCGCGCATGCGGCGCGAGGATGTCGGAGTCGGCGTGACTGTCGGCTTTCACGGCCGGCTTGTCGCCGTGCGCCGCCCGCCCGATCAGGCTCGCGACGTAACCGTCGAACCGTGCGCGTTCCGGGCGGTCGAGGCTCACCGTCGGCTGCGCGTCGGCCCATGCGCGATAGAACAGCAGGATCAGCCGGTGATGAAACAGGTCGGCGAACGCGGCAAACGTCGGGTCGTCGTGCTGCGCCGCGCGTTCGTGCGCATATTCGGTCAGGTGCGTCGGCAGCGGCCCGTTCGGGCCGAACAGCCCGAAACCGTGGATCGCGATGCGCGGCGGCATGCCACTGCCCTCGTCGCTCACGCCGGCCAGCATCGACGCAGCGAACGCGAGCGACGGTTGCTGCCCGAGCCGCACCGGTT
>NZ_JAAGPG010001229.1:0-785 GCF_017104665.1 Burkholderia sp. Se-20378
TCGCTGTCGACCTCGACCTCGACGGGTCTCTCGTCGGCAAACAGCTCGATCGGCTCACTGTCGACCTCGACCTCGACGGGCCTCTCGTCGGCGAACAGCTCGATCACGTCGCTCTCGACCTCGACCTCGACGGGCCTCTCGTCGGCCAACAGCTCGATCGGCTCGCTGTCCACCTCGACGTCGACCGGCCTCTCGTCGGCGAACAGCTCGATCGGCTCGCTGTCGACCTCGACCTCGACGGGCCTCTCGTCGGCCAACAGCTCGATCGGCTCGCTGTCGACCTCGACTTCGACGGGCCTCTCGTCGGCGAACAGCTCGATCGGCTCGCTGTCGACTTCGACCTCGACCGGCCTGTCGTCGGCCAACAGCTCGATCAGTTCGTTGTCGACTTCGACCTCGACCGGCCTCTCGTCGGCAAACAGCTCGATCACGTCGCTGTCGACCTCAACCTCGACCGGCATCAACTCGCTGTCCACCGGCCTGAGCAGCACGAACAGCACGATCCTGTCGCTGTCCACGTCGACGTCGACCGGCATCGGCTCGCTGTCCACCGGCCTGAGCAGCACGAACAGCTCGGTGTCGTCGCTGTCGACCTCGACCTCGACCGCAATCAACGCTGCGAAGACGCACTACTACAGCGTCAACGACAACGGCGTGCAGCAAAGCAACTACGCCAACGACGGCGCAACGGGCACCAACGCCCTCGCAGCCGGCGTGAACGCCAGCGCAGCAGGCGCCAGCAGCGTCGCGGTCGGCGACGGTTCGAACGCGCAGTCGGCAGGCGC
>NZ_JAAGPG010001230.1:0-622 GCF_017104665.1 Burkholderia sp. Se-20378
CCATCCGCGCGAACGTGACCCACGGCCCTTCGTAGCCGGCCGGCGCGCGGTCGATCACGCACTGGTTGTCGATGCCGAGCAGGCGCAGTTCGGCGGAAGCCGCGAGTCCGGCCATGCCGCCGCCGATGATCGCGACGTCGAGCACGCGTGTGCCGTCGGCCTCGCGCGGCGGCACCCACGACGGCGCGGGCAGGTCGAGCCAGCGCAGGTCCTGCGCGAGCCGGGCTTCGAGTGCTTGCAATTGATCGGGCGTCGTCGTCATGCCGCCTCCGGGCGTGTACGGCGCGACCGTGTCGTGCGAGTCTGGCGTGACGGGCGCTCGCTGCGCAGCCGGTCGCCGCGCAGCAATGCATCGTGCGCGGCAGCGTCGTGAAAGATCACGTCGTCGAGCAGCGCGCGCGTCGTACGGTGCAGTGCATCGAGCAGCGCATCGACGGCGGACGTGCGCGCCTTGCCGGCCGGCGTCGCTACGCCGAACGCGAACGGGATGTCGACATCGAGCGGGCGTGCGACGACGCCGTCTACCGGCAGTGCGACACCCGTCGCCGGATCGACGATGCCGATCCCGATGCCCGCACGCGCGGCCATCACCGCATTCAGCGACGCATTGGTTTCGATGAAT
>NZ_JAAGPG010001231.1:0-680 GCF_017104665.1 Burkholderia sp. Se-20378
CGGCGGCATCAGAAGCGGTCGGCGAGCCCCATCGCCGGGTCGCTGACCGAGTGGCGGCCGGTTTCGACGCGGCCGGCGACGCGGCGCGAGAAACTCGCGTCGCTGTCCGCGGTGACGATGAAGTCGTACCAGTGGCCGGTCGAGTCGAGCTTCCAGTGCAGCTCGGCCTGGTCGCCGGCGCGCACCGTGACCGTCCACGTGGTACCGGTACCGTGGCCGCGACCCTGGCTGTTGCCGTCCTCGTTGCCGTGGCCATGACCGCGATCGTCGTGCGCGCCGTGCCCGGACAGCGGCCCGTAGACCTGGTTCGACTTCACGGTGAAGCGCACCGAGCCGCCGCCGTGGTTGCGCAGCTTCAGGTGGAGGTTGCCGCTCGCGCCCGCATAGCCGACGCGAACTTCCGGATGGGGCGCGCGTGCCCCGGCCAGACGGCTGAGGTCGCCGGTGAAGCGGCGGTGATAGCCGTTCGGGCCCAGCACCCACAGGTCATATTTACCGCCGTTGTCGGCGCGCGCGGCCCAGTCGCCGTGCAGCGTCTTGCCCGGTTCGACGACGTAGCGCTGCGGCAGGCGGTCGAGGTGCAGCTTGTCATAGACGTGAAACACGGCGGCGGCGCGGCCCGTGTTCGCGAACTTCAGCGTGACCGTGCCGTTGCCGGCATCGGTATGCGCGCTGGCATG
>NZ_JAAGPG010001232.1:0-459 GCF_017104665.1 Burkholderia sp. Se-20378
TTCAGGCGGCGACGGCCAGAATTGCCACGCGATCTGCGAGACGCTGGCCGGCGACGATCGCCAGCTGTCGCCAACGCGCTTCCACAACTCCGTGCACAACGCGCCGGCCGGCTACTGGAGCATCGCGACGCGCGCGATGGCGACGTCGAACGTGCTGTGCGCGCACGACGGCAGCTTTGCCGCGGGCCTGCTGGAAAGCCTGTGCCAGGTCGTAGTCGATCGCGTGCCGACCCTGCTGATCGCGTACGACACCGACTATCCGGAACCACTGCGCGCGGTGCGCCCGATCGGCGACGCGTTCGGCGTGGCACTCGTGCTCGCACCCGAAGCAAGCGAACGCGCGCTCGCCCGGATCGACGTGCAACTCACCGACGCGCCCGTCACGATGCTCGCACATGCCGAGCTCGACACGCTGCGCGCCGGCAATCCGGCCGCGCGCGTGCTGCCGCTGCTCGACGC
>NZ_JAAGPG010001233.1:0-619 GCF_017104665.1 Burkholderia sp. Se-20378
TACAGACACGGGGGTGTGCTGGTGCGGGGGGGGGAGGGGGGGCGTTCGGGGCGGTGAGGTGGGGGGTGGCGGGGGTGGCCTCCTGGGCGGGCGCCTTGGGGGGGGTGTTGGCGGCATGGGGGTATGCGCGCGCGGCCGTATCGGGTTGCGTGACCGGCGCACCGGACTTCTCGCAGCCCGCGAGCAACAGCAGCGCACCGGCGGCCACGGCCGCCAGTACGGACCCGGGCACGCGACGCGCCCGCGAAGTCTTCATGTTCATCAGCAATCTCCGGCCGCGCGCCGCGCGGCCTCGTGGTTGGACCGACGTCGATGATACCGCCTGTGGAACAGGGCCAATCACGCGCCGTTATTAAAAATGGCTTTCAATTTCGGACTCGTCTGATTTAATCGCACACGCGAGGACACTAAAGTGGGCATGCTTCAATCCGCTTTGGACGTGCCCCCTTTTTCTCATGAATATCCTCGTCGACTGGTTCATCGCCCTGGCCGCCGTGCTCGCCGCCATCCTGTTCCTGTGCCTGCGCCCGCCGTCGGCGCACCGCCTGGCCGAATCCGGCCGCCCGCGCCGCGTCGCATCCGCGCGCCTGCTCACGCAGGCCGTGATCGGCTTCTGAGC
>NZ_JAAGPG010001234.1:0-701 GCF_017104665.1 Burkholderia sp. Se-20378
TTGTTGTTGTTGTTACAAGCAGAGGCCGGCAGACGGGATTCAGACACGGGACGGGAGTTCAGACGTGGGCTCTGCCGATCACCTGGGCGGGCCGGGCGATTGCTGCCACGGGCTTCGCACCCGACGCGGCGGCAGGCGCGGCTGCGCCTGCGGCGGATTCGTCATGAGGCACATCCGTACCCGTCTCGACACCGCCGCCGAGCGCGGCCATCAACTGCGCGTGCGCGGCGAGGCGTTCCGCATCGATGCGGGCGGCCGTCTCCTGCGCGCGCAGCAACTGCTGTTGCGCGACCAGCACGTTCACGTAGTCGGTCAGCCCGCGGCGGAAGCCTTCGCGCGACAGCTGGTAGCTGCGGTCGTTGGCGGCCACCGAGCGTGCGGCGTCCTTCTTCTGCGTATCGAGCGAACGGATCCGCACGACCTGGTCGGCGATATCCTTGAGCGCGCCGACGATCGTCTGGTTGTAGCGCTCGACCGCCTGGTCGTAGCCGGCATTGGCCGCGCCGAGCTGCGCGCGCAGCCGGCCGCCTTCGAAGATCGGCAGCGACAGCGCGGGGCCGGCTGTCCAGCCGCCGTTCATCGCGCGCAGGAAGTCGGTGAACGGCGCGGTCACGCCGAAGCCGCCGACCGTCGCGAGCAGGTCGATGTTCGGGTAGAACGATGCCTTCGCGACGTCGATGCCGCGCGCCTGCGCGTCGACG
>NZ_JAAGPG010001235.1:0-762 GCF_017104665.1 Burkholderia sp. Se-20378
ACCTCCACGTCGATCACCCCCACTGGACGCACCACTCCGACACCGATCCCGATCCTCAAGCTCTCGGCCTCACCAGTCACCATCTCGCCTACGTCATCTATACCTCCGGCTCTACCGGTACACCTAAGGGCGTCATGGTTGAGCACGCCCAGATCGTTCGCCTGTTTGATACTACGCAGTCGTGGTATGGCTTTAACGATCAGGATGTGTGGTGCCTGTTCCACTCCTTTGCTTTCGACTTCTCGGTTTGGGAGCTCTGGGGGGCCTTACGCCACGGAGGACGTCTCGTCCTCGTGCCCTATGACACGGCACGTTCCGCCCAAGCCCTTCACCGTCTCGTCTACGAACAAGGCGTGACGGTACTCAACCAGACACCCAGTGCCTTCAAGGCGTATATCAACGTTCACGCGCAGCATCCGATGCCGGATCGGTTGCGTTATGTGATCTTTGGAGGAGAAGCACTTGAACCGGCCATCCTCATCCCTTGGTATGCCGGCCACGCGGATGCCTCGCCGCAACTGATCAATATGTACGGCATTACCGAGGCCACGGTGCATGTGACGTATCGTCCGCTGGGACAAGCGGATACCGATCGATCGATAAGTCCCGTGGGCTATCGTCTTCCGGATTTACGCATCTACCTGCTCGATAGTTACGGCCAGCCGGTCCCGCTAGGCGCAGTTGGTGAGATCTACATCGGCGGTGCCGGTGTCGCGCGCGGCTACCTTAACCGTCCCGAGCTCACCGCCGAGCGCTTCCTCG
>NZ_JAAGPG010000123.1:0-19520 GCF_017104665.1 Burkholderia sp. Se-20378
GGTTCTCATCGTGGCGTCCTCACTGCGTCAGCACGACGCCGCTGGCCGGCGACCACGACACGAACACGTCGTCGTTCCACGCCGGTGCGTTGTCGTTCATCAGGTGCGAGCTCGACAGGTTCGACACCACCGTCTTGCCGCTCGGCAAGCGCACGTGATACAGCGAGTAGCTGCCCATGTACGCGATGTCGGTCACGACGCCGCGCGCCCAGTTGTGTTTCGAGCCCGGTTTCTCGCGCGACACGTGAATGCGCTCCGGACGCACCGAGATGCCGACCGGCATCCCGAGCGGGCCCGTGATCCCGTGGCTCACGTACATGCGTGCTTCGAGGTCGTCGCTCTCGACGAAGATGTGATCGGGCTCGTCTTCAACCACGCGGCCCTCGAACAGGTTCGTCGAGCCGATGAATTCGGCCGAGAAGCGGCTGTTCGGAAACTCGTACACTTCGCCCGGCGCGCCGATCTGCACGATCTTGCCTTCGCTCATCACCGCGAGGCGGCTCGCCATCGTCATCGCCTCTTCCTGATCGTGCGTGACCATCACGCAGGTCACGTCGACCTTCTCGATGATGTTCACGAGTTCGAGCTGGGTTTTCTGGCGGATCTTCTTGTCGAGCGCAGACATCGGCTCGTCGAGCAGCAAGAGCTTCGGGCGCTTGACCAGCGAGCGGGCCAACGCGACGCGCTGCTGCTGGCCGCCGGAGAGTTGATGCGGCTTGCGCTGCGCGTACTTGCTCATCTGCACGAGCGCGAGCGCATCGGCCACGCGCTCCTTGATCTCGTTCTTCGGGGTGCCTTCCTGCTTCAGGCCGAACGCGACGTTCGATTCGACCGACATGTGCGGGAACAGCGCGTACGACTGGAACATCATGTTCACCGGGCGGCGGTACGGCGGCAGCGAGGCGAGATCTTCACCGTCGACGAAGATCTTGCCGGAGGTAGCCGTCTCGAGGCCGGCAAGCATGCGCAGCAACGTCGACTTGCCGCAGCCGGAGCTGCCGAGCAGCGCGAACAGTTCGTTCTTCGCGATCGTCAGGTTCACGTTGTCGACGGCGGTGCTGTCGCCGAATTTCTTCACGACGTTTTCGATGCGGACGAAAGTGTCGTTCGGCTTGAGCATGTCCGTCGCCGGGCGATGCATCGCATCAGGTGTACTGAATGAATCCCGTTTCATGATGGTCCGTTTTAAGCAGGTAAGCGAATCTCAGGCGTCAGGCGCGACCGGTCGGGCGGTCGCACGGTGCTGGCGGAGAGGGATCGAGCGATTCCTCGTCCGGAACGAATGGCGCAACGCAACAGGTGTGGGGGAACGCATGGCGATCGGTGGCCATCAGTGGCGACCGGCCGGGGGCGTCGCGCTGGCTGTCATGAAGATTTCATCGGTTTTCATCGGGCTTTCCGCACGTTTCTGTCGTCTCCAGTGCGAATTTTTAAACCCGTCAAAAACCTTTTGGATCGCGGATTTCCGTTCCGGACATTGAACGGAATCGATGTTTGGGGAGGCGGGAAAACGGGGGCACGAGCCGGCCCCGTGCGGCAGCGCGGGCGCCCGGCGGCACGGGCGCCGCCGGGTGAAACGGAGGGTGGGGAAAACGAGCAGCCGGGCGGCTGCCACGCGCGGCCGGTGCGCCGCGCGAGTCAGGTCACTTCGTGTTCAGTTCCTTCCAGCGCCGGTAGACGTTGATCGCGTCGCTGTGCTTCTGCTGCACCATCGGCAAACGGCGTTCGTCGATTGGCTTCGCATATTCGGCATAGAACGTGTCGAGCTCGAAGTACTTGCGGTCATCGCGGTAGAACGGCGCGTAGTCCTCGCGCGTCGTGATGTAGACCACGCGCTTCGGGCTGCAGTAGTACAGCGAGCCGAGACACATCGGGCACGGGCTCGCGAGAATGTAGATCTCGCAATCGGTCAGGTGCTCGGTGCCGAGCTTGCGACACGCATCGCGTACCGCGAGGATCTCGGCGTGCGCGGTCGGGTCACTGGTCTGCGCGACGAGGTTCGGGCTCTCCGCGACGATCTCGCCGTCGCGGACGATCACCGTCGCGAACGGGCGGCCGCCCTCTTCCACGTTCTTCAGCGCAAGATCGATCGTGCGTTTCACAAAATCCATGGCTGCGTCCTCGTTGAAACGAAATGGCGGGAACGTGCGCCGGCCAGTGGCCGATGCACGTCGGGCGGGAACCTGCGCGGCACCGCTGTTGCGGCGCCGCGCCGGCGTCAGAACGGCTTGGTCGGCAGGTACTTGCCGTCGAGCGTGATCACCGCGCGCGAACCGCCTTCGGGATCGTCGACCTTCTTCACGTCGAGCCGGAAATTGATCGCGCTGATGATGCCGTCGCCGAACTTCTCGTGGACGAGCGCCTTCAGCGTCGTGCCGTACACCTGCAGCATTTCGTAGAAGCGGTAAATGGTCGGGTCGGTCGGCACGCGATCGTCGATGCTGCCGCGCAGCGGGATCATCTGCAGCAGCAGCACCGCGTCGTCGTCGAGGCCGAGCTTGTCGGCGACGTTGCGCGCGGCTTCCGCCGGCAGCGCGTGCTGGCCGAGCAGCGCGGCCGTCACGAACGCTTCGCTCAGGCCCGTGCCTTCGGTGAGCTGCGCGAACGACAGGTTCTTGCGCGCCTTCGCGAGCACGATGGCTTCCGCGAGCGCGTGGCGGGCAGTCTGACTGTGCTGGGACTGGATCATGGCAATTCCTCGTGGTTGGGTAGGAGCGATTCAGGCCGCGACGGGGAGCGTCGCGGGTGTAGCGCGGACCGCGGGATGGTCCGCCAGGGAGACGAACCGGCCGGTCGCGCCGTCGTAGGCGTCGATGCAGCCCGATTCGATGTCGTAGACCCAGCCGTGCAGCGCGAGCCGCCCTTCTTCGAGCGCGAGGCGCACGGCTGGATGCGTCTTCAGGTTCGCCAGTTGCGCGACGACGTTCTCGCGCACCATCGAGTCGATCCGCTCGCGTTCGCTGCGATGCGTGCGTGCTTCGTTCACGACGCGCGCCGAATCCGCATAGCGCAGCCAGTGCCCGACGGCCGGCATGTGGTCCATGCACTGGCAGGTGGCGATCGCGGTCATTGCGCCGCAATCGGAATGGCCGCAGATCACGACGTCGGTCACGCGCAGCGCAGCCACCGCGTATTCGACCGATGCCGATACGCCGCCAGGCTCGGGGCCGTATGACGGCACGATGTTGCCGGCGTTGCGGATCACGAACAGGTCGCCTGGTTCGCGCTGCGTGACGAGTTCCGGCACGAGCCGGCTGTCCGAGCACGAGATGAACAGCGCCCGCGGGTTCTGGCTGCGAGCGAGGTCGCGGAACAGCGCGGCGCGTTCCGGATAGGCGTCGCGCTGGAACTTCAGGAAGCCTTCGATGATGTCCTTCATCGTGTGTTCTCCGGTGCAGGTGGAATCGATGAAGGGCAGGTTACGCCGGACTTCCAATAACGTAAAAGACTGATTTATGATATTCCCGATAAGCAGGACTTATAGGAACCGCCATGCTGCTGCGCCATATCCACTACTTCCTCGCCGTCGCCGAGCACCGCAGCTTCACGCGCGCCGCCGCCGCGCTGCACGTGTCGCAGCCCGCGCTGTCGCAGCAGATCCGCCAGCTCGAGGAGACGCTCGGCGCGCAACTGTTCGACCGCACCGGGCGCGTGACGCGGCTGACCGACGCCGGCGACGTGTATTTCCGCTATGCGCGCCAGGCGCTGCATGATCTCGCGGAAGGCCGGCGCGCGATCCACGACGTGCAGGACCTGAGCCGCGGCTCGCTGCGGATCGCGGTCACGCCGACCTTCACGAGCTATCTCGTCGGGCCGCTCGTCGAGGCGTTTCACGGCCGCTATCCGGACGTGTCGCTGTCGGTGCGCGAGATGTCGCAGGAGCGCATCGAGGCGCTGCTCGTCGACGACGAGCTCGATGTCGGCATCGCGTTCGAGGACGTGCAGACGGCAGATATCGAAGCGCAAACGCTGCTGGTCGAAACGCTCGCGCTCGTCGTGAACCGCGAGCATGCACTCGCCGGGAAACGCAAGGCCGGCCTGCGCGCGCTGCACGATGCACCGCTCGTGCTGCTCACGGCCGAGTTCGCGACGCGCGTGCAGATCGACCGCTATTTCCGCGAGCACGACGTGCGGCCGCGCGTATTGATGGAAGCGAATTCGCTGGGGGCGGTGATCGAGATCGTGCGCCGCACCAACCTCGCGACGCTGCTGCCCGCGACGATCGCGACCGGGCACGACGATCTCGCTGCCATCGCGCTCGATCCGGCCGTCCTGCGGCGCACGGCCGTGCTGCTGCAGCGAAAGGGGGCGTACCGGAGCGCGGCCGCGCGCGCGTTCGTCGAGCTGGCGCTGGAGCAGCAGGCGGGGAAAGGCGCGCGTTCGCGATGAAACCGGCTTTCGAGCCGGGCCCGCGTGGACGCTGACGGGCGTCCGCGCCGGTTGCACCTGACGCGCCAGGCCCCGCTTCCAGCCTGGCTGCCGACGCCAAAATCCCGCGATTTATCCTGTAAAATCGCGAATCGAGAGAATTTGTACGACAAAACCGGTCATCCGGTAACCATTACTCATCGTTCTCGATTCGAGAGGGCCACAACGATGAATTCCCAAGAACTGGTTCGCGCGATCAGTGGCGGCCTGTTTCAGCAGGCTCGCCTGCTCAAGCTCGATACGCCGCTGGGCCAGAATGTCCTGCTGCCTCAGACGGTGCACGGCGTATCGCGGTTGGGCCGCGATTTCACGTTGACGGTCGATGCCGTCTCGACGCGCGACGATGTCGAACTGAAGAAGCTGATCGCCCAGCCCGTCACGCTGTGGGTCGAACAGCAAGGCGACACCTATCTGCCGTGGCACGGCTACGTGCAAACCGCGCGCCGGCTCGGCTTCGACGGCGGCATCACCGCTTACCAGATCCGTTTCATGTCGTGGCTCGGGTTCCTGCGATACCGCCGCGACCAGCGCATCTGGCAGGACCGCACCGCCGACGAAATCCTGACCGACGTGTTCAACCAGCATCCGCAAGCCTCCGGCATGTTCCGGTTTGCGCTCTCCGCGCCGCTGCGGAACCGGTCGTTCTGCCTGCAATTCGAGGACGACTGGCATTTCGTCCATCGACTGCTCGAGGACGAAGGCCTGTTCGGCTACTTCGAGCAAGCCAACGACGGCTCGCACCACACGCTCGTGATCACCGATTCGCTCCGCGCACTGCCCGCCGCCGCACCGACCCGCGTGCCGTTCCAGCGCGCGGCTTCGGATAACGAGACCCAGGCGCTCGTCCAGTGGTCGGGCTCGCGCACGCTGCAGAGCAGTCACTACACGACGCGCACGTTCGACTACAAATCGCCCGGTACCGCGCTCAATCCGAAGGGCACCGATGTTCCGACCCGGCAGGATCAGGGCGACCTGCCGAACCAGACCGAGGTCTATACGTACACGGGCGCCTATACATACGGCGCCCAGGGCGACGGCAACCGCCAGTCGACGATCCGGATGGAAGAATGGGAATCGCGCGCGAAGCGGTTCCACGGTATTGGCGGCATGCGCGGCATCGATGCGGGCCGGGTGTTCGAGCTGACCGACCATGCGGCCCATCCGCCGGCCGAACAGGACGGCAACCGGTTCGCCGTCATCGAAACCGTCTGGTGGATCAGGAACAACATTCCGGCCGCGCCGTCCCATTTTCCGCACGGCCTGGCCGCGCAATTCGACGCGATGAAGGCCCAGCTCGGCGACACGGCCAGCGCGATGACCGTGCATCACGCCGACGGCAGCGAAGGCTTCTATCTCGTCGAAATCGAAGCGCAGCGCCAGACGGTGCCGTTCCGCAGTCCGTTCGAGCATCCGAAGCCCGAGATGCATCTGCAGACCGCCACCGTCGCGGGGCCGAAGGGCGAGGAGGTCCACACCGACGAACTGAACCGGATCAAGGTCCGGTTCCACTGGGATCGCCTGAACGAAGGCGACGAGCGCGCGTCGTGCTGGCTGCGCGTCGCGTCGTCCGACACGGGCGGCGGGTACGGCAGCGTGCATGTTCCGCGCATCGGCGAGGAAGTCGTGGTCAACTGGATGTCCGGCGACTGCGACCGGCCCATCGTCACCGCCCGGCTCTACAACGGCGCGACCAAGCCGCAATGGCACACGGACGGCCTGCTGTCCGGCTTCCGTTCGAAGGAATACGCCGGCAGTGGCTACAACCAGCTCGTGATGGACGACGCGACCGGGCAGAACCGCTCTCAGCTCTACAGCAGCGTGGCAAACAGCCTGCTGCATGTCGGGTATCTGATCGAGCACTCCGGCAACACTCGCGGCGCGTACGTCGGCAGCGGCTTCGACCTGAAGACCGATGCGTATGGCGCCGTGCGCGCGAACCAGGGCCTGTACGTCACGACGCATCCCAAGACCGTGTCGAGCCAGCCGCTCGACGTGCGCGAGACGCAGCAACACCTCATCGGCGCCGAAAGCCTGCTCGAATCGCTGTCCGACGTGAGCGAGACACATCATGCCGACACGCTGAAGCCCGGCCGCGATGCGCTGAAGACGTTCACCGACGCGACCCAGCAAAGCCAGCCTGGCGCGGCGTCGGGCGGGCGAACGGGCGGCGGCGGCACCGGCAACGCGAACGCGTTTGCGCAGCCCGTGATGCTGTTCGGCAGCCCGGCCGGCGTCGGGATGGCGAGCCAGCAGTCGCTGCAGATGGTCGCCGACCGGCACGTCAACGTCGTGAGCGGACAGAATACCCATCTCGCGGTCGGCAAATCGCTCGTCGCGAGCGTGATCTCGTCGGTCAGCCTGTTCGCGCAGAATGCCGGGATGAAGCTGTTCGCCGGCAATGGCAAGGTCGAGATTCGTGCGCACGACGACAACGTCGAGCTGACCGCGCAGCAGACCGTGAAGATCGTCGCCGCCACCGGGCAGATCGACGTCGCGTCGAAGCAGCCCGTCCTGCTGACGTCCGGCGGCGCTTATATCCGCATCGGCAACGGCAACATCGAGATCCACGCGCCCGGCAAGGTGGACTTCAAGGGCGGCAACCACAGCTTCTCGGGGCCGACCAGCAACGACTACCCGCTGCCGCGGTTGCCTGAAGGCGTGTGCTCGGAATGCCGGCGCAGCGCGGCGAAGATGAAATCCGCACTCACGCCCCGCACATGACATCCGTCACCTCGATGAAGCCGTTTCACGACCTGACGCGCGCGCTGCCGCTGCCCGCGCAATGGCCGCGCACGAACGCCGCGCAACGGCACGACGACCTGCGCGACTGGCATCGTACGCGGCAGGTCGCGGATGCCCGGCCGCTGCGCCTGCTGGCGCTCGTCGACGGCGCGCTGGACGATACGATGCTCGATGCGGCCCGCTGGCGCGGGATCGCCTGGCAGTCGCTGTATCCGGCCACGATGCTCGAGTCTTCGCGGCCCGAGATCGGCCCGTTCCTGCTCGACCTGACGGCGGACGACGACGCATCGCGCGCGATGATGCTCGACCTGCTGAATGCCGGCAGCGAGTCGGATCTCGTCGTGTGGCTCGCGACGGGCCATGCGGTGCCGGACCTCGCCGCCTATCTGCACCCGCTCGCCGAGGCGACGCTGCCCGACCGGCGCCAGGCGTTGCTGCGTTACTACGATCCGTCGATTCTCGAGCACCTTTTGCCGGTACTGACGGCGGCGCAGCGGCGCGAACTGCTGGCGACGTTCGTCGAACTGCGCTACCGGTTCGATCCTTGGGAGAGCATGGTCGGAGAGGAGCACGGGCCGCTGCCCGCGGTCGCCGCGACGCCGGTCGTGTTCACGGATGCACAGTATGAAGCGCTGGCGCGCGAGGGTTTCGCGGAGACGCTGTATTTCCAGTTGCATGACGAATTCCTGCCGCCGATGTCGGCTGTGCCGAGTCGATGGGGCATTCGTTATGCGAAGGATCTCGTCACGCGGGCACGGGAGCGGCACGGGCTCGCGAACGAGAACGATCTCGCGTATTTCGTGCTGATCGGAATGAACGTGCATCCGGCGTTCGATGCGCATCCGGCGATCGCCGAGAAGATCGCGGCGCGTGGGGAAACTCCGCCGCCGTTGGCGGAAACGCTTGCGGATGTGGATGCGGAAGTATGGACGGCGTTGCTCGATGCGCATCCGCTGGCGGGGTATGCAGCCGGGCGGCACCAAGAGATGGCGGCGGCCAATGCGCTGCCCGAAGCCGGTTGAGTGGCGGGAGACGGGGATGTTGAACGGGATGCGTCGTGCGGTTTGCAAGCCGGTCGCGGTCGGGATGTTGATGATGGGTAGCGCGTGGAATGTGCAGGCTCAGCTTGAGAGCTACGGTCCGTATCGCGTCGTGGGTTTCAACTACGCCGACCGAGGCATCTACAACTTCGT
This sequence comes from Burkholderia sp. Se-20378, assembly GCF_017104665.1. Lineage (NCBI taxonomy): Bacteria > Pseudomonadati > Pseudomonadota > Betaproteobacteria > Burkholderiales > Burkholderiaceae > Burkholderia > Burkholderia sp. Se-20378. The sequence continues at coordinate 8,364 of NZ_JAAGPG010000123.1, forward strand.
CGTCGACGGCTTCGGCGCAGGTAGCGTGCATGCCCGTCAATTCGGCGGCCGTGGCGGCACGGTCTGTTGCATGGCAGTGCCGCGCGGCACGAAGGCCTGGCACCTCAAGGTCACATACGACCTGACGCCGGAAGAAGATGCCAGGAACCTGTCGCCGGAGATCTACGAAACAGACGTCGCCGTCCCGAAGCTACCGAACAAGCACGACGGCTACATCGAGTTTCATTTCCTGCCCGACCGCAAGATCGAAGCCAAATGGGTCGAATACCCGACCGATCCGCACAACCCGAATACAACGAGCAACGCGTCGTCCACGACGAACTGAATGACAGGAACATCGACATGCTGAATTTTCTTCGCCGCCTCATTCGCAACCCGATCGTCATCGCGGTGGTGCTGCTTGGCGGAGCGTGGTGGGTGCATGCGCAGACCGCGAGCTACGGGCCGTATCGCGTCATTGGCTATAACTTCACCAATCGCAGCATCTATAGCGTCAAGATCGACGAATTTGGCGCAGGAAACGTTCGTGCGAACAAGCCCGGTGGAGGTGGTGGAACCGTATGCTGCATGGACGTACCTCGGGATAAGAAAACTTGGCATATCAAACTCGAGTACGAGTTGACGCAAGAGCAATACAAAAAAAATCTGCCCAGTGACGTCTTCGAGACCGATATTGCCATTCCGCCGCTTCCCGACAAGCACGACGGATATATCGAATTCTACTTCTTGCCGCAACAAAAGATTGAAGCGCGATGGGCCAAGCTTCCGACTGATCCGCACAATCCGAATCTGCAGTAAAACGGGAGAAAAGTATGCCTAACGACACGATCCCGGCACAAGGCGCCGCGCCAGCACAATCCAGCGCCAATGCCGGCGCGGCGCGCGCCACGCGGGCAGCCAGCGTCAGCACGCAACTTCCCGCCGACCCTCCCAGCCCCTGCTTCCGTTGCCACCAGGAAATCTACCAGTCCTTCTTTTTTGACGGCTTCGGACAGAGCCTCGATGACGAGAACTCTTCGAATATCGCGCGCCTGTATAAGGCCCACATGGAAAGCGATAATTCAACGGGCGTCTACCGAACGTACTATGCAGGCATGGGAAGGGAACTACCCAACCAGACAGTAGGCACGCTCAAGAAGGCAGCAACCGATACTGGCTCCGCACTGTTCAAGGAAGTCAAAGGCAAAGGCATAGATGATCCCGCCAAAAAGGTCAGGGACGATATTGGCAAGCGCCTAATTTCTGATCGAGCCAATCAATCGATCTTCTCACACGCGAAATCGTCGATACTCGATGCCATCAGCAACGCCCCTGATACCATAAAAAAATCCCTCAAGGAATCCTTTACAGTCAAAAAGATCGGCGTCGATCTGATTCCTGCCGGGATATCGACCGTGGCCGACTCGGTTCCGGCAGTCCGTGACAGCGAATTCTCGGCGGCCTACCTGGGCACCGGATTCGACATTCGCGTCAGTCAGGCGATTGCCGACTTTGAAGCCAATGTCGTCCGTGCTACCAGCGACCCGCGTGAAATCAAACGCATTCGTGTTGCAGTTTTCGGTTACGACAGAGGCGGCACCATCGCCCGGAAATTCGCAAACGAATTGATCGGCAAGGTATGCAAGACAAAGGACGGGAAGCCGGCATACAAGGGGATACCGGTCGAATTCGACTTCATGGGGCTGTTTGATTGCGTCTCGACATCCTACGCCGACTCGATATTCACAAAGGCAGTTGCCCCCGTTCTTGGTGTCGTGCCGGCCGCAGGGAAAGGCGCCAGCCTCACCATCAAGGGGCTGAGTGTGTTTCTCGCCGTTTCCAAGCAGACGCTTGGTGAATACGATATCCAAAAAGAGTTCAAGTCAATCGTCCACCACGTTGCGGCGACAGAATTGCGCTTCTACAAAAATCTGGATTCGCCCAGAAAATCCTCCGACCACGCTAACCTCCTGGAGATCGTATATCCGGGCAGTCAGGCGGACGTAGGAGGCGGATTTCACGAAGGAGAGGATCACAAATCGGCCGAACTGGCGCGCGTATCCGCTCGGAATATGCTCGATCGCGCCTGGTCGGCCGGCGTACCCTTTCTGCCACTCGACAAACTTCGAAAAACCGACCCCAGGGTTGCTCGCGAGTTTGATTTCCAGAAGACCGTCAACGTCAACGGAAAGAATCTCACGGTCAATGATCTCTTCGCGGCCTACACCGCGATGCTGCCGAAATCGAACGGCCCGCTCGAAACGCATTTTCTCGAGCACCAGAAGCTGTTCGTGTCGTGGGCACGTTACGTCCATGACCGCACGGCGCATGAAAGCACCGACAACAATCTGTTCATCAACACCGTGGATGCCGACGTCTACAACGCGGTATTCCCGCATGGAGGCGGCTTGCCGAACTACGAGGGCCGGGACTGGTACTACAAGAGCCAAGACCCGAACGCCAAGGTCCCGCGGTACACGTTCGGTGAACGCCGGACAGTCGACGACATCTCGGACAAGACCGTGCGGGCCTTGGCCAACGCATGGGTGCACCCGCCGAAGCTGACGCCGGAAGTCATCGCGTTCTTCGACAACTTCGTGCACAACACGATTACGCGACTTAATAACGTAGCACTCGGCGACGGTGTGTTCATGACACTGCGCGAAATCGAGGAAAAAGGCTGGATGGCGCGCCAGACCGACGCCGCCAAGGATTACGTGCACAAAGTTCTCGGCAACATCTCCAAGAACATCAAGGACGCGCAGGACGAATACGTCAAGCAGGTCACGTCCGGCCAGATTCCGCACGGCGCGTCGATCGGCGACCTCTCCGGCGACTGAGCGACATCCGTCGCCCGCCGTATCAACCGGCATAGCCGCCCGCTGCATGCGCAGCCGGGCGGCACTCGCACCGCTCCCCGTCAGTTGTACCCAAGAATCGCCACCGACGCGACGTCCGGCCGATCGATCGTATTCCCGACGAGCGACGTCATCGGCTCCTGCAACACGGCCTGATATGACGTCACGCGCGGCTCGTCCGGCACGGCCGGCTCATCCAGTGCCGGTTCGTCGAACGCGGCATCGAAGCCGCTGTAGAACCCCGATTGGGTCTGCGAAAAAGTCATCTCCGTTCCTTTCATTGATTGTGTTTTCGATGTTCTAACCAACCTGCTTCAACGCCGCCGCATGCACCGGCGTGCCATCATGCGCAGCCTCCGATCGGGCCAGCTGCGCGCGCGTGCGCCGCGTGATGTGGATCACCGCGAACACGACCGGCGCGATCAACAGCCCCTCCGCCAGTTCGGGATCGACCGGCAGGTTCATCACGTGCAGCGCCTTGAACGCTGCGGTCGCGAGCGACAGCACGTAGTACGAAATGGCCGCTACCGACAGCCCCTCGACCGCGTGCTGCAGATGCAGTTGATTGCGCGCGGTGCGTTCCATCCCGGCGAGCAGGCGCGTGACGTCCTTCTCCTGAGCAAGATTCACGCGCGTGCGCAGCAGGTCTACCGCCCGCGCGATCCGCGCGGCGATCTGCTCGTGGCGCGCCCATACGCTGCGGCAGGTTTCCATCGCCGGCGCGAAGCGGCGCTCCATGAACTCGGCGATCGTCGGCATCCCTTCGATACGCTCCTCGCGCAGCTCGTGGATGCGCGCCAGCACGAGCTTTTCGTACGCACGCGACGCGCTGAAACGCGCGCCCGATCCCGACAGTGCTTCGACCCGCACCGCGAGATGCGTGAGCTTGACGAGCAGCGCCGTATCGTCGCCGTCCGCTCCGCTCGCGTCCATCCGCTGCATCAATGCGTGCAGCGCCGCATGGATCTCGTCGAGCTCGCGGCTCATCCGGCGCGCGACCGGCAGCGCGAGCAGCGCCATCATCCGGTAGGTTTCGATCTCATACAGACGCTGCAGCAGCCGGCCGCCCTGCTCCTCGCGGAAATCCTCGTCGACGACGAGAAAGCGCATGAAGCCATCGTCGCGCACGTGCCAGTCGCAGAACACCTTGCCACCGCCGAGCACGTTGCTGCCGACGAGCGCGGGGCCGTCGATCCAGCGGCGCAGGTCGCCGCAGACGAGCCGCGCGGCATCGCCCGACAGCAATTCCATCCGCACCGCGACGAAGCGGATGCCGGCGAGCCGCGCGAACCACGCGGCCGGAATGCCTTCGATCGCGAGATCGTCGAAATAGCCCGTATCGCGACGCGGTGCGACGAACGTGAAGGTCGAGAATTCGGTGTGGCGTTCCCACTTCAGGTGCCAGCCGCTCGGCGACTGCACCGCGTAGTGCGTCGCGCCTTCGTGCGGCGCGGCGATGCCGGTATCGCGGCACAGTGCGTGCAGCAGCGTTTCGTGGATGTCGGGCTGGCCGTCCGCGTAGATCGCGTAATGCGTGAGCGACACGGCTTCGGCAAGCCGCAGGAACGGCCGGGCATGCAATTCCGCAGCCAGTGCGGCGCGCAACGGATGGTCCATCATCGAGTCACCACGCTTTCCTGTTCAGTGCTGCACGCCGGTTCGACCGGCCCGAACGCCGCGCCACCCTCGGGTGAAACGTCAGCGTGATCGCACTATGGCAGACACACAGCAACAATAAAAACGCATAATGCTGATCGTTACGTTCAGTTTTCCTGATACCCATGAAGATGCTCGATCACGACGTGCTGGCCACCGTCGTCGCCGTCGCGGAGACCGGCAACATGACCCGCGCCGCCGAGGCCGTGAACCGCTCGCAGTCGGCCGTCAGCATGCAGATCAAGAGCCTGGAAGACGCGATCGGCCGGCCGCTGTTCGTGCGCAAGCCGCGCAGCATCGTACTGACGCGCGAGGGCGAGGTACTGCTGGGATTCGCCAGACGAATGCTGGCGCTGCGCGACGAGGCCTGGGCGGCCGTGGTGCGGCCGGAAGTGACCGGCAAGGTCGTGATCGGCGTGCCGGACGACTATGCGTCGTCGCTGCTCCCGTCGGTCCTGAAAAAGTTCTCGGCGACCTACCCGAAGGTCGAGATCCAGGTGATGGGGCTGCCGAGCAGCGCGCTCGCGCCGCTGATCAAGGACGGCACCGTCGATCTCGTGTGCGGCACGCGCATCAAGGGGCTGTCGGGCGACTTCATCCGCCACGAGCCGATGGCGTGGGCCGCGATGACGAACGGGCCGCGCGTGTGGGAGGAGCGGCCGCTGCCGATCGCGGTGTTCATGCCGGGCAGCGTCGCGCGCGAGAACGCGATCCGCAGCCTGGAGCGCGCGAAGGTGCCATACCGCACCTCCTATGAAAGCCCGAGCCTGCTCGGGCTGCTCAGCATGGTCGAGGCCGGCCTCGCGGTCGCGCCGCTCGCGCGCTGCGCGATTCCCGCGCAGCTGTCGATGCTCGGCCGCTCGCACGGGCTGCCCGACCTGCCGCCGCTCGAGCTGATCCTCGCGCGCAGCACCAAATCGAAGCGGCCGCCGTGCGACTTTCTCGCGGAACAGCTGATGGAAGACCTGCAGCGACAGACCGGGCAGACCGGCGACGCGTGATCAGCGCGTCGCGCCGAACCCCGCCACGCCCAGCGCCGCGTTGATGTTCGCGGCCACCGCATCGACGAGCGCTTCGAGCGTATCGCCGCGCACCTGCGCGTGTTCCGGCGCGAGGTGCTCCTTGCGTTGCCAGCCCCACTGCGCACCCGACGCGACCGACAGCGTCGCGCCGAAACGGTTGCCATGGCGAAGGCCGAAGGTGCTCACGCGCCGCCCGGCCACATAGTCCTGTTCGGGCAGACAGAGCCGGATCTCGACCGCGACCTGGTCGCGATCGTTGACGCGCGCGGCCGGGCTGACCGTCGACGCGAACACCTTGCCGATCCGCCAGGTCACGCAGGTTTCCCACGCCGCGAGCGGCCCGCCGTCCGCGTCGACCCGTTCGGTGTCGACCGACCACTGATGCCGGTCGGGCACGACGATCGCCTGATGCAGCAGCACTTCGGCCACCCGCACCGTCGTCACGAGCTGACGCGCGAGCTGCTGGCCCGACGGCAGCGACGCCGTCCGTACGCGACGGCTTTCCGGCCGTGCGACATGCACTGCTTCCATGAGGTCCATGACCCCTCCGTATTCAGGATCGACGCCGCGCACGCGGTGACGCACGCCGGTCCGCCGCTTGCGGGCGGACGGCATGGCGACCGGGAATCGGGCGGCGGATCGAACAAGCCACCGAGGAACGAGCAACAACCGTTCCCCGCTTCACCGCACCTTCGGCCCGACGCGCAAGCGGCGCGCGACCGGCCCGATCACCGCATCGGCCTGCTGCGCGATCAGCATGTGCAGCGTGAAATCCAGGTCTTCCGGCGCGATGTTGAAGTGCACGTGAACCACGTCGCGCACGGCACGCGCGCTGACGACATACACGCCGAGCGGGGAATGCAGCAGCGCCGCGAGCCGGACGTGCGCGTGTTCGCCGGAATCGGCCGTCAGCGTGACGGGCAACTGCAGGCGCGGGCGCGGCGGCGGAAAAGGAATGACGTTGTTGCGTGCGCCGGCGCGCAACTGGCGGCCGGCGACATGGAAGGCGGGAACGGGATGAATGAAGGTCATGGAGCGGACGGAAGCCGTCTCGGCTGTTCGACACATCCCCAGCTTAGAAGAGACGGCATAAACGTCGTGCAAAAAAACGCTGCGGCAGTGCAAAAAATGGCATGGGGGACACAACACGCCTCCGGCTGACGGCTGGCCACCCGGTCGTCATGCGCGCGCGGCGGTCGCGCGCCACGGCTTGCGTCAACCTCGGCTGCGCTACGGTCGCCTCTGCGTTCTTCCCTTTACGCTGCGAACGCCTCGAGCGACGCGCGCCGCCGCTCGTCGACCATCGATTCGATCAGCGACACCAGATCGTCGGTCAGCGGATCGCAGATCCCCGGTGAGCGATGCAGTTCGAGATCGGCCGCCGGCAGCGCCGGAAAGCCATCCGCCTCGTCGAGCACGCGCCAGTTCTCGGGCAGCGTGCAGCGATCGATCATCGTCACGGCCGCGCCGTGGTTCACCGCGATCTTGATGCCGGTCGGGCTCTGGCTCGTGTAGACGACATGAAACGACCGGTCGGCCGTCGCGAGCGCCTGCAGCCCGCGCTGCCGGTAGCAGCACGTCTCCGGAAAAAGCGCGAGCGGCACCGACGCATGGCTGTCGAGCGCGAAATCGCGGTGCGCGGCCCACACGACGTCGTGCCGGCCGAGCACCCGACCGCCCGCGCCGGGCCCGTGCCGCACGACGAGCGCCACGTCGAGCTCGCCTGCCTGCAGCCGTTCGAGCAGTTCGAGCGACATCCGGCAATGCACGTGCAGGCGCGCGCCCGGCCGCATCGCATAGAACGACTTCAGCAGGTCGGGCAGCCACAGCTCCGCATAGTCCTCGGGCAGCCCGAAGCGCACGACGCCGCGATCGCTGCTCGCCTGCTTCAGCGCGAGGATCGCGTCGTTCTGCACCTGGATGATCCGGCGCGCATGGATCAGGAAATTCTCGCCGTCGCGCGACAGCTCGAGCCGCCGGCTGTTGCGCATGAACAGGTGCGTGTCGAGCCGCTCCTCGAGCGTGCGGATGCGCAGGCTGATCGTCGATTGCGTGCGATGCAGTTGCCTCGCCGCCGCGGTGAAGCCACCGCTTTCGACGACCGCGACGAATGCCCGGATCAGTTCCGGATCCAGCGAACTGAGCTTCGACCAATCGGGCTTTTGAATGGCAGCCATCGAAATTACTCGCTTTCGAAAAAAAAAGGGAAGACGAAAGATAGGGCTCGGAGTACGCCGATTGTTGTCCAGATGCGCTCGGCCCTCCAACCCCTGCCCGGGTATGACAAACCCGGAGCCGGTACGCGCATGCCCACCCGCCGATCCTGCCCCGCCCGCCGTCGCGACAACGGCCGAGGCCCGCCCGGCGGGCCTTCGCACGCCGGGTTCAGGGCTTTCCCGGAGACGACGAAAACTCATAGCCCGATCAGAAAACATCGATTCACCGGCCGCGCCACGGCCCACCACAATCGCCTCACACCAACCTCATCGACGAGACACCGCAATGACCGCATCCCAACCCAGGCAGCTTTACATCGGCGAAGGCTTCGAAGGCCCCGGCGTCAACCTCGCGCACATCAACGTGCTGGTCGGCCCGCGCAACGGCCCGGCGGGCCAGGCGTTCGCCACCGCACTCGCGACGCCGTCGGCCGGCCATGCGCCGTTCGTCGTGATCGCGCAGCCGGGCGTGCCGACCAAGCCACTCACGCTGTACGTGAACAAGGCGCAGATCGCCAGCGACTTCCACGGCAATGCCACGTGGGGCGCATCGCAGGCCGGCATCGCGAAGGCCGTGGCCGAAGCGCTCGAGAACGGCACGCTGCCGCCCGAAGCGGAGAACGACTGGGTCGTCGTGTCGGCGAACTGGGTGAACCCGCAGACCGACGATCTCGACGCCGTGTTCGAGAACAACTACCGCGCGTGCCGCAACGCGATCGTCGCGGCGATGGAAGGGCTGCCGCATCGCGACGCGGTGTTCGCCGCCGCGCGCGACGTGTCGAACCCGTTCTACACCCCGAAGAAAAACTGACGACGACAAGCGGCCGACACAAGGCCGCACCTGGAGGAAACATGGAATACGTCCGCCTCGGCCAGTCCGGCCTGAAGGTGTCCCGCCTGTGTCTCGGCACGATGAACATGGGCACCCCCGAATGGAAGCCCTGGATCTTCGACGAAGCGCAGAGCGAGCCGATCGTGCGCCGCGCGCTCGACGCCGGCGTCAACTTCATCGATCTCGCGGATTTCTATTCGACCGGCGTCGGCGAGGAAGTGGTCGGCCGCATCCTGAAGCGCAACGCGCGCCGCGAGGAGCTCGTCGTGACGACCAAGGTCGGCTACGACATGGGCAGCTATCCGAATGCGGGCGGCCATTCGCGCAAGCACGTGCTCGACGGCATCGACGGGTCGCTCAAGCGGCTCGGGATGGATTACGTCGACATCTTCATGCTGCACTTCTTCGACGTGAACACGCCCGTCGAGGAAACGATGAGCGCGCTGCACGACATCGTGCGGGCGGGCAAGGCGCGCTATATCGGCGTGTCGACGATGTACACGTGGCAGTTCGCGAAGATCATGCAGGCATGCGAACGAAACGGCTGGGACAAGCCGATCAACATGCAGTTGCAGCTGAACCTCGCGTATCGCGAGGAAGAGCGCGAGATGGTGCCGTACTGCATCGACCAGGGCGTCGGCGTATCGGTGTTCAGCCCGCTCGCGCGCGGCCTGCTCACCTGCGAGCCGCAATCGACGCGCAACCAGACCGACTTCTTCACCGCGCAGATGTACGGCGACGCATCGTCCCTCGCGATCGCGGAATCGGTCGCGAAGGTCGCGAAGCGCCGCGGCGTGCCACCCGCGCAGATCGCGCAGGCTTGGGTGCTGAGCCGCCCCGGCATCGCGAGCATGCTGGTCGGCGCGGATTCCGTCGCGCAGTTCGACAGCGCGCTCGGCGCGCTCGAAACGCAGCTCACCGAAGAAGAGCTGCACGAGCTGGAACGCAACTACACGCCGTGCGACCTGATCAACGACTACACGGCCGGCAAGCGCATCGCGCGCGCGTCGCGTCCGGCGCAGGGCAGTTTCGCGGCGGACTGAAGGACCGAGGCACTGAAGCATTGAGGCTCCGAGGCACTGAAGGAACGACACACAATGAATGAATTTCTAAGGACCGGCCATTTCATCGGCGGTGAATGGCACGAATCGCACGGCGCGAGCGACGCGACCTATCCGGTGCTGAACCCGGCAACCGGCGAGACGATCGCGAAGGTCGCGAAAGGCGGCGCCGACGACACGCAACGCGCGATCGATGCGGCCGCGCACGCGTTTCCCGCGTGGCGCGCACTGACCGCGAAGGAACGCGGCGCCCGCGTGAAGCGCTGGGGCGAGCTGATGCTCGAGAATCGCGACGCGCTTGCCGAGCTGCTGACGCGCGAGCAAGGCAAGCCGCTCGCCGAAGCCCGTGGCGAAGTCGCGTACGCGGCGAGCTTTCTCGAATGGTTCGCGGAAGAAGCGAAGCGCATGTACGGCGACGTGATCCCGAGCCCGAAGCCCAATTCGCAGATCGTCGTCACGCGCGAGCCGGTCGGTGTGGTCGCGGCGATCACGCCTTGGAATTTCCCGCTGGCGATGATCACGCGCAAGGCTGGCCCCGCACTCGCGGCCGGCTGCACGATGGTGCTGAAGCCGTCCGAGGAAACGCCGCTGTCCGCGTTCGCGCTCGCAGTGCTCGCCGAACGCGCGGGCGTGCCGGCCGGCGTGTTCAACGTGGTGTCGGGCGACGCGGTCGCGATCGGCGAGACGCTGACGAGTTCGTCCGTCGTGCGCAAGCTGTCGTTCACGGGCTCGACGCGCGTCGGCAAGCTACTCGCGAAGCAGTCCGCCGACACGCTGAAGAAGCTGTCGCTCGAACTCGGCGGCAACGCGCCGTTCATCGTGTTCGACGATGCCGATCTCGATGCGGCGGTCGAAGGCGCGATCGCGTCGAAGTTCCGCAACACGGGCCAGACCTGCGTGTGCGTGAACCGCTTTCTCGTGCAGGACGGCGTGTACGACGCGTTCACGCGCAAGCTCGCGGACGCGGTGCGCAAGCTGCGCGTCGGCAACGCGCTCGCGGGCGAAGTCGACCAGGGGCCGCTGATCAACGAAGCGGCGCTCGGCAAGGTCGAGCGGCACGTGGCCGACGCCACCGCGAAGGGCGCACACGCGCTCACCGGCGGCAAGCGTCATGCGCTCGGCGGCACGTTCTACGAGCCGACCGTGCTGACCGGCATGACGGCCGACATGCTGATCGCCGAAGAGGAAACCTTCGGCCCCGTCGCCGGCTGCTTCCGCTTCAAGACAGAGGAAGAAGCCGTCGCCCTGGCCAACGACACGCCGTTCGGGCTGTCCGCGTACTTCTACACGCGCGACCTCGGCCGTGCGTGGCGCGTATCGGGTGCGCTGGAGAGCGGGATGGTCGGCGTCAACGACGGGATCATCTCGACCGAAGTCGCGCCGTTCGGCGGCGTCAAGCAATCGGGGCTCGGCCGCGAAGGTTCGAAGTACGGCCTCGATGAATACGTGGAACTCAAGTACACGCTGATGGCCGGCCTCGGCCGCTGACCACCGGCCGCTCCCCGCGGTCGACCCGCGCCGCGCGCCACCCGG
>NZ_JAAGPG010001236.1:0-691 GCF_017104665.1 Burkholderia sp. Se-20378
GTTCGGCGGTTTCGGCGCCGAGCGCCCGGGCGCGCGCCTCGATCGCACGCAGGACGACCAGCGAGCGTTCGACTTCCTCCTACAGCAGGAACGCGCGCCGCGTCGGCGTGACGCGCGGGCCGTGCCGGTCGAACAGCGCGTAGCCGAGATCGGCTTCGAGCTCCTGGATCTGCCGCGTGACGGCCGGCTGCGAGCGGCCGAGCAGTTCGCCCGCGCCGGTCACGCTGCCGGCCGACATGACCGCGGAAAAGGCTTCGAGTTGATGCAGCTCCATGACACCTTCCGATGATGCGATTTGCGCATTGTAGGAGTACGAGCATGCGCGATTCATATAATGATTTTTTCTATCGACAGCGCGAAAACTGCGAAGGGCCCGATCGTTGCGATGGTCGGTGGTGCGAGCGTGTGCGTCGGTTGCGACGGGTGACGTGAACGAAACGCCAATCGAATCAACGTGATGCGATCCATGCCGACACAGCGCGCGATGCAGGGCGTACAGGCGAGCGTTCGCGAGCGCCCGCCCCTTCGCGCCGCGCGCGATATCGATATGCGCAAAACTTCGTTGGATCGTCCTGAACCGGATGGTTACATGCCCTCACTCTTTTCGACTGACTGAAGCTGGGGGACGCATGAACGTTTCGGGGAACGACGCACGCGGCGCATGGCGGCGCGTGCTGGGCACGGTGGCGGC
>NZ_JAAGPG010001237.1:0-591 GCF_017104665.1 Burkholderia sp. Se-20378
GTGGCGGCGGGTTGTGGGGGGTGACGGTCAGTAAGCGATTGTGCCGGGTGATGGGGGGCGCGGGCGGGCGCGGATGCGGTGCCCGTGGCCGGTCGCGCGCTTCGTTGCGCGCCGCACGCCGCCTTCGCGAGCAGCGCGAGCGCGACGCACACGAGCACGGCCGCGAACCCGGCCTGTACATGTCGCGCGGAGAGGTGGTGCGACGCGCCGCGACCGGCGGCCATGCCGAGTGCGGTCGCGACGGCGAACCACAGCGTCACGTCGAGCGGTGCGCGCGTGCCCGACACGAGCGTGGCGAACACACCGCCGGTGCCGACGAGCGCGATCACCATCAGCGACGTCGCGACGACGCCATGCATCGACACGTTCGTGAACTTGCGCAGCATCGGCACGATCACGAAACCGCCTCCGACGCCGAGCAGCCCGGTCATCAGGCCCGTCATCGCGCCGGTCGACGCGAGCGCGACGCCGACCGGCCAGGACCACACGAGCCGGCCCGTGTCGGGATTCACGCGGCCGACGCACAGCGGCGACGCTTCCGCGTCGACCGGCGCGTGGCGCAGCGCCTGCAACAACAGGCGGCCGGGATCT
>NZ_JAAGPG010001238.1:0-752 GCF_017104665.1 Burkholderia sp. Se-20378
CCTGCCGGTCGGCGCGTTCTGCCTGCGGATTCGCGCTGTGCTCGATCGCGGCGCCGTGCTCGCGCTGCCGCACACGCTCGCGAAGATCTCGCTGCTGCCGGGTGTGTCGCACGTCGACGCGCTGCGGTTTTGCCGGCCGCGCCGCGCGGGCGACGTCGTGACGGCCGATGCCGCGCACCTGTACGTGTTCCTGTTCGCGTGCGAACCGGCCGATGCGGAGGACGCGCTCGCGCGCATCTTCGACGTGCCGGTCGACGCGCTGTCCGACCGTGTCGTGTGCCTCGGGCACGGCAGCATCGACACCGAGCTCAATGCGCTGAAGGCCGAGAACCGGCGCGCGCCGATCGCCGACTACAGCGATCTGTTCGCGGCCACGCAGCCGGCGGGCGCGACGCGCACCCCGTCCGCGCGCACCGATCCCGGCGCGGCGTTGCCCGACGCGAGCGAAGTGAGCAGCGCGATCGACGCAATCGATACGATCGTCGCGCTCGATGCGATCGGTGCGACACCGACGGCCGCGGCCGCCGACGCATCTGCGCCGGAACCCGTCATTCCCGCCGCGCGCAAGCGCAGCGCCGTTCGCAGCGCGATGCCGCTGCGCAAGCAGGGGGTCGCATGATCGCCGTCATCGTCATCGGTTTCATCGTCGGCATCGTGATCGCGGTGCCCGTGTGGATCGTCGCGCAGCACCTCGGTATCGGCCGCGGCTTTCATGCGCCGCGCGGCATCGACCGGCGCGACGCCGTGCCCTC
>NZ_JAAGPG010001239.1:0-751 GCF_017104665.1 Burkholderia sp. Se-20378
CATGCCTTTTCGAACCGTGGTGATACTCGCGGCCGCCGCCATCGTGCTGGCCGGCTGTGTCGTGGTGCCGGCGCGTCCGGCCTATTACCGGCCCGCGCCGGTCGTCGTATATTGAGCACGCCGGCCGCCGCTTACGCGACCGGGCGGCCGGCACCCGATCGACCCGATCGCCATGCAGCCTGAAACGGATGCCGATGAAACGGACCTTGCCGAGGCCGTGTGCGATGCGCGCGGCGATCCCGAACCGCCAGTGTGGCGGGGGCGGGTAATGGCGCGGCGCATGCAAGGAGAGCACGACGATGAGTTTCAGTCTGCCGGCGGGCGCGTCAACGATCGCGCCGCGGCACAGACGCGCGATGCGCTGGAGCGCCCCGCGTTGAGCGACGGCGATCCGGACGCGGCCCTGGTCGCACGGGTCGGCGCGCGCGACGCGTCGGCCGTGCGCATGCTCGTCGCGCGCAAGCTGCCGCGGCTGCTCGCACTCGCGACGCGCATGCTCGGCGACCGCACGGAAGCCGAGGACGTCGCACAGGAGACGTTCTTGCGGATCTGGAAACAGGCGCCGGGCTGGCGCGAAGGCGAGGCGCGGTTCGACACGTGGCTGCATCGCGTCGTGCTGAATCTGTGCTACGACCGCTTGCGCGGCCGCCGCGAGGAGCCGGTCGACGTGTTGCCCGACGTGCCCGATCCGCAACCGGAGCCGGCCACGCGTGCGGAGACCCGCTCGCGCGACGCGAGATCGGAAGCGCAC
>NZ_JAAGPG010001240.1:0-749 GCF_017104665.1 Burkholderia sp. Se-20378
TTGCACTCTTGCTCACACTCTTTCCCTCCTCGCCGCTCTTCCGATCTCTGCCGACGGCAACGACGCGCCGCGCCTCGCGTTCCCGACGCCGTCGGGCAAGGCGCGCTTCTTCGCGCGCCCGCATGTCGATCCGGCCGAGCTGCCCGACGACACGTTCCCGATCGTGCTGAACACCGGGCGGCTGCAGCATCAATGGCACACGATGACGAAGACGGGCAAGGTCGCGATGCTGAACAAGCTCAACCCGCGCCCGTTCGTCGAGCTGCACCCGGACGATGCGCGCGCGCTCGGCATCGCCGCGAAGGACAGCGTCGAGATCCGCTCGGCGCGCGGCCGCGCGGTGCTGCCGGCGGTTGTGACCGAACGCGTGCAGCGCGGCAACTGCTTTGCGCCGATGCACTGGAACGACGTGTACGGCGACGACCTGTGCATCAACGCGGTGACGAACGACGCGATCGATCCCGAATCGCAGCAACCCGAACTGAAATACTGCGCGGTCGCGCTGCGGCGCGTCGAGACCGATGCGTTCGCGGCGGCCGACGACGAGACGGCGCAACCCGACGCGCGCGCCGATGACACGCGGCCCGCGCCGGCGCTGGTGCAGGCTACCGCTTCACAGGAATCCGACATGGCAGACATCGACACTTTCGCGGCCGCGCTCGGCGTGGCCGACCTCGCGCCGCCGCCGTTGACGGACACCGAACGGCTGTACGTGGCCGGCCTCGTCAGCGGGCTGAAGGCGAGCGCCG
>NZ_JAAGPG010001241.1:0-237 GCF_017104665.1 Burkholderia sp. Se-20378
ATCGTGGGCGTCGGGGCGAGGAGCGTTGGACGGCATTCGTGTGCTAGCGACCGTACGTCGCGGGTGCGTAAGAGGTACTGTCTTCACTCAGACAGTGAGGTACCCAGTGCTGATCCGAATATGCGGTCCTGGCCCCTGGGCGTATGCTCTTCGCGAGGGGTTGGCTGCGTAGTAAGACTGTATGGTAATCGGAGAGGTCGATACGGCAATTCAAACCTTGTATGTTGTTTTTTTTTT
>NZ_JAAGPG010001242.1:0-235 GCF_017104665.1 Burkholderia sp. Se-20378
TGAAAAAAAAAAAAAAAAAAAACAAACAGCAGCAGCGTATCAACGACCAAACCGTTATACCCAACACCAATCGCACTACACTCCATACACATTTTCATGTCCTTGTCGCATGAGCCCATGTCCCTACACCGCTCACTCTCCTCGTAGTCCAGCCCGAAGTCCACACGAGGCACATACAAAGTCCTCTCTACACTGGCGGACAGACCGCGCGCTACATCGTCACTCGTATCGCACA
>NZ_JAAGPG010001243.1:0-237 GCF_017104665.1 Burkholderia sp. Se-20378
TAGTGTGGCGCGTTCCTATGTGTCTGTCTTCTTGCGTGCTTCTCTGTCTGTGGGCTGTCTCTAGGTGTGCTCAGTGTGTGTCCTCTGCGTTGCTTCGTTTGTGTCTGCTTACTTGTTTCGTTGGCCGCGTGGCTTCGTACTTGTGTGCTTTTGGTTTCTGCGTTACAGTGTTTGTTTTGTATTCTCTGTGTGCTCTCGTTCTTCTTTTGTTTTTTTTTTTTTTTTTGTTTTTTTTTT
>NZ_JAAGPG010001244.1:0-234 GCF_017104665.1 Burkholderia sp. Se-20378
TAAAAAAAAAAAAAAAAAAAAAAAACAACATTTGATTAACACGCTACATTACACCGCTTTACTCTGACTTCAACGTTTGCTCATTTTTTCACAACTCACACGATTTGTGTCCAATCCACCTAATTGATACTCTCTATTACCCATCCACATACTTATCTCACATATATCTTCAGTACCACTGTCTACTGCTTATCTATATTCGTACAACTGTTGTAATCCATGCATTATAACCAC
>NZ_JAAGPG010001245.1:0-586 GCF_017104665.1 Burkholderia sp. Se-20378
GATCTGCGCGCCGGCGCGTCCGGTGCGCTCGCGGGTGCCTTCGCGCGCTGGAATTCGGAACCGACCGCGAGCACGCGCGCGCGCCGCACCACCGTCTCCGCTTCGAACGTGCCGGGCGACGTCGCCGAACCGCCGATCTGCTGCGTCAGCAACACGTCGACGAAGTCGCCCGGCTGGATCAGCCCCGCGTTGCCCGACACGTCGTCGACCGGCACCGAGATCGCGCGCATGCCCGGCTGCAGCGCGGCCGCAAGAAAATCCGGTGCGCCGGCCGGTATCACGTTCTCCACGCGAATCGGTGCGCCTGCGCCGACGTGGTTGCGCAGCAGCGCGCCCTTCAGGTCCGCGCCCGGCTGCGACTCGACGAACGCGCCAGCCGGCACCTGTGCGCGCGGCATGCGCTTCCACGCGAGATCGTTGTCGCGCAGCAGCAGCCCTTCCGGCAGATCGGCGGCAGCGACCCGCACGCGCGCCTGATCCGTTTCGGTGGCCACCGACGGCGTCGACGCGGCGACGTACAGTTCGCGCAGGATGAACGCACCGATGCCGGCGGCAACGACGAGCACGGCCAGTCTCAGCGGTTTGG
>NZ_JAAGPG010001246.1:0-498 GCF_017104665.1 Burkholderia sp. Se-20378
TCGACAGCACTACCGGCTCGCGTGGTGGCGCACGGCCGCCGACGAGCTGAACTGGCGGCGCTTCTTCGACATCGCGACGCTCGCGGCCGTCCGTGTCGACGACGACGCGGTGTTCGACGCCGTCCATGCGCTGCCGCTGCGACTGCATGCGGCCGGGTATATCGACGGCCTGCGCGTCGATCACGTCGACGGCCTCGCCGATCCGCGCGCGTATTGCCGGCGGCTGCACGAGCGACTTGCCGCGCAACGCGACGCACGGCCATACGTCGTCGTCGAGAAGATTCTCGCGCCCGGCGAGGCGCTGCGCGACGACTGGGCCGTCGACGGCACGACCGGCTACGACTTCATGAACGATGTCGGCGCGCTGCTGCACGATCCGGCCGGCGCCGCGCCGCTGGCCGCGCACTGGGCGCACGTATCGGGTTCGTCGCGCACCTTCGCGCAGGAAGCGCTCGACGGCAAGCGGCGCGTGCTGGTGCGCCAGCTCGCCGTCGAGCA
>NZ_JAAGPG010001247.1:0-456 GCF_017104665.1 Burkholderia sp. Se-20378
TCCCGGCCGACGGCCTGAACCGGCTCTACGCGGCCGTGCTGCTGTCGCTCGCCGCGGGCGTCGCCGCGCTGCTGTGGGTGCTCGTCGCACCCGGGCGGCGGCAGGCTGCGTGGCGTGCGGCTGCGTGGCTCGTGGTGCTCGTGCCGTGCGCTATGTACTGGGGAGGGCGCTGACATGGACGCCTCATTGCGCTCGCGCTGGCGCGCGCTGCATCGCGGCGCCGGTGCGCTGTTCGGCGTGGTGCTGTTCGTCGTGCTGTTCAGCGGTACCTGGAGCCTCGCAACCGATTCGATGCAGGGCTGGTGGCAGCCATCGTCGGTCGCCGTCGCGCGGCCGTTGCTGCCGCTGAACGAACTCGTCGCGCGTGCCGCGGCGCTCGGCGTGCCGTTGCGCGATGCGCGCATCGTGCTGCCGCAACCGGACGATCCGGCGCTCCGTTTCTGCGACGCGCGCCAG
>NZ_JAAGPG010000124.1:0-19491 GCF_017104665.1 Burkholderia sp. Se-20378
GGCCGGCGCCAGCGACGCCGCCGCTCCCGCACAACAGGCCGCCGATGCTGCCGCGCCCGCCCCCACCGGCTTCTGGGAGCGCTGTACACTGCTCCCACCCCCTTTCTTCCCTCTCTCCCCTCTTTTCTCTCCCTTCCTCCCTCTTCTCCTTCCTTCCCCCCTCTCTCCCCCCCACAACACGTCGGGCGGCACGAATCGCGGCGGCGCGTACCAGGGGCTCACGCAATTCGGTTTCAACGTCGACACGGGCAAGGCCGTCGGCCTGCCGGGCGGCACGTTCAACGTGTCGGCGCTGCAGATTCACGGCACCAACCTCACGCAGCGCTATCTGCAGACGCTGCAGACCGCGACCGGCATCGAAGCGAATTCAACCACGCGCCTGTGGGAACTCTGGTACCAGCAGTCGCTGCTCGACGGCAAGGTCGACGTGAAGGTCGGCCAGCAGAGCGTCGACCAGGAATTCATGGTGAGCCAGAACGCGGCGACGTTCATGAACGCGACGTTCGGCTGGCCCGTGCTGCCGTCGACCGACCTGCCGGCCGGCGGCCCCGCGTATCCGCTGTCGTCGCTCGGCGTGCGGCTGCGCGTGAAGCCGTCCGATGCGTGGACCGCGATGGTCGGCGTGTTCGACGGCAACCCGGCCGGCCGCAGCGACGGCGATGCGCAAGTGCTGAACGCGCACGGCACCAACTTCAACCTGCGCAGCGGCACGTTCGTGATCGGCGAAGTGCAGTACGCGCTGAACGCGCCGCCCGCCGATCCGAAGGCACCGCAGCCGGCCGGCCTGCCGGGCACGTACAAGCTCGGCGTCTGGTATCAGTCGCAGCATGCGAACGACCCGCGCTACGGCACCGACGGCCTGTCGCTCGCGAATCCGGACAGCAACGGCATCGCCGCCACCCATCGCGGCAACTACGGGTTCTATGCGGTCGCGGACCAGATGGTGTGGCGGCCGTCGGCCGACAGCCCGCGCTCGGTCGGCGTGTTCGCACGCGTGATGGGCGCACCGGGCGATCGCAATATCGTCGATTTCGCCGCCAACGCAGGCGTGACGCTGAAGGCGCCGTTCAAGGGGCGCGACAACGACGTCGCGGGCATCGCGGTCGGCTACGCGAAGATCGGCTCGCATGCGCGCGGCCTCGACGGCGACACCGGCGTCTACACGACGCCCGGGTATCCGGTGCGCCGCGCGGAAACGGTCGTCGAGGCGACCTACCAGTACCAGGTCACGCCGTGGTGGCAAATGCAGGCCGACCTGCAGCACTTCTTCCGTCCGGGCGGCGGCATCCCGAACCCGAACGCGGCCGGCGCACGCATCGGCGACGAAACGGTGGTCGGCGTACGCACGACGATCACGTTCTAAGGCAAGCCGGATGCAGACACGGGCCGGACGGCCGCTTGCGCGACAGTCCGGCCCGTGCGTTCTCGTGCGGCGCCAGCGCGCGGCCCGCGCCGCGCGTCACTCGCCGTACAGCCCCAGCAGTTTCAGCGTGACGCCGTTGGTCCAGCCGAAACCGTCCTGCAACGGATATTCCCCGCCTCCACCACCGCCCGTGCCGGCGCCTTCGACCACGTACTTCTCGACGAGCTTGCCTTCGGTCGCATACACATGCTTCACGTCGGACAGGAAGCGCGTGCCGATGTCCTTCGCAAGCGCCGGTTCGCCATAGCGCCGCAGCCCGTCGATCGCGATCCACTGCAACGGCGCCCAGCCGTTCGGCGCATCCCACTGCTGCCCGGTGTTCTCGGTGGTCGTCGCGAGGCCGCCCGGCTGCAGCAATGTCTTGCGCACCTCGCGCGCGGTCGCCTTCGCGCGCTCGGGCCAGGCAACGCCCGCGAACAACGGATACAGCGCGGCGGCCGTCACGGCGTCGCGCGGCTTGCGCTGCTGCCAGTCGTAGTCGCCGTAGTAGCCGCGGCGGTTCCACAGATAGCGGTTGATCGCGGCCGCACGCCGCGCCGCGCGTGCGGAAAAATCGGTCACGCATGCCACGTCGCGCGTGACCGTGCAGCCCCTCACGATCGTCGTCTCGAGATGGAACATCAGGCTGTTCAGGTCGACCGGCACGATCGACGTCGTGCGGATCGTCGCGAGCGTCTTGCCGTCGCCGAACCAGCGCGAGCTGTAGTCCCAACCGCTTTCGGCGCCCGCGCGCAGGTCGCGGTAGACCTCGTTCGCCGGACGCGCCGGCACCGACTTCGCGGTCGTCACGTCCTCGAGATACGACTCGTCGCGCGGCGTATCGCTCGCGTCCCAGTAGCGGTTCAGCACCGCGCCGTCGGGCATCGCGACCACATGGCGCGTGGCCTGCCCGCGCGGCGTCGTGGTTTCGCCCTGCATCCAGTACGCATGTTCCTTGCGCAGTTCCGGCAGGTATTTCTGATAGACCTTGTCGCCTTCGGCCTGCGCGGCGAGCGTGACCATGTACGCGAAGAACGGCGGTTGCGAGCGGCTCGCGTAGTACGTGCGGTTGCCGTTCGGGATGTGCCCGATCGTGTCGATCAGATGAGCGAAGTTGTCGAGCATGTTGTCGACGAGATCCTCGCGACCCGACACCTGCAGCCCGAGCATCGTGAAATAGGTATCCCAGTAGTAGCCCTCGCGGAAGCGGCCACCCGGCACGACATACGGCTTCGGCAGCGGGATCAGCGAGCTGTAGGACGGCACCGTCGCACTCGTGCGCGTGAGCTGCGGCCACAGCCAGTCGATGTGCTGGCGCAGCGTCTGGTTCGGTGGCGGAGTCACACCGCCTTCCGGCGGCGGCGTGAAATGCTGGCCGACGAATGCCTTCAGCGAGAAGCCCGGCTGCGATTTCTGTTGCTGATACAACTGCACGATCGTCGCGGGATCGCTGTCGGGCGTCGCGTCGACGAAGGTCTTCTGGTCGGGATAGATCTGCGCGGTCTGCACCGCGACGAACAGGTCGCCATAGAGCTGGCTCGGCGGCGGCAGCAGCGTGCCCGATGCGGGGGCGGCAAGCGCGGCCGTGGCCGGCGGTGCCGACTGGGCTGCTGCCTGCGCGGCGGCCTGGTTCGCGTTGTCGGCCTGTGCGGCGCAGCCGGCAACGGCGAGATACGCGACGGCCAGTGCGGCGGCCCAGCGAAGGCGCGGCGCAGGTGGGGCGAGAGGCGGTGAGAGACGGCTTGAGAAGCGCGTTGAGAATCGCGATGCAATCGATGCGGCACGACGTGACGTCATGACGTGTCCCCTCCTTTCGATGGTGAGTGGGTCGGCACGAGGTCTCGTTCGCGCGCGCGCTCGTCTCGATGGCCCTCGATCGATACGCGTCGTTTTGTGGTGCGAGTGAGTCCGACTGTCGCACGAAACGTGCACATCAAGCAAGTTTCGATTCGCGCGACTCACGCAGATAACCGCGTACGGCCCGCCACGCACGGGCGTCGAGCGCATCCGCATCGGTCTCGCCGCGCGCGCCCGCCGCATCGACGATCCCTTTCACGATCGCGAACAGATCGTGTGCGACGACGTCGGGCGCGGCGACACGCGGCGCATCGCGCAGCCCGAGCGCGTACAGCAGCGTCGCGTGGATGCGATCCGCGACGCGTGCGGTGCGCGCGCCGAGCGGCAGCCGCGCCTCCTCGAAATCGATCAGCCGCGCGAGCACGGGACGGCGCATCTGGTGCGCGACGGCCGCGCGCACCAGTGCGCGCAGTACGTCGTCGCATGACGACAGCGCGCCAGCCCGATCGACGTCGTCGAGCAGATGCGCACTCTCTCGCTCGACGAGCGCGGCCGTCAGCGCATCGCGATTCGGGAAGTATTGATAGAGCGAACCGATGCTCACGCCGGCCAGCGCCGCGACCGCGTTCGTCGTGTAACCGTCGAAGCCGTCGCGCTCCAGAATGCGAGCAGCGGCCTCGACGATCGCGTCGACGGTGGCCAGCGAGCGGCGCTGGCGCGGCGCCTTGCGCGGCGACAGCGGGATGCGTGGAGACGATTCGGACATGGTCGGAATGCGAGTTTCGTATATGAGCAAACGCTCATATTCTAGAAACGCCCTTCCACTCAGTCAAAAGGAATCAGCGTGCCCCGGCAAACCGCGCCCCTGCCCACCCGGTTCATCGTTGTGAAAACGCGCCCCGAATGGCGCGGCGTCCCCATGCCGGAACGCTTGCGGCCGCCGTGCGAAGACATCGCGTCGATCCGCGCAACTCGGGGCGAATGCGTCTCGCGGCACTTCTACGACACCGCGTTCTACTCCGCTTGCGTGACCGATGGGTGTATCGAAGACGCGCAGGATCACCACGCATGCGGACGCGCGATCGAGGCGCTTCGCACGATGCCGTTCCGGAATCGCTGCGTCGACATTGTCGAGATCCTGCCAGTTGTCGAGAACGCATATGCGGCCAACGACGACGAGATCGCACTGTCTGCCGCCCGGGTGCATGCGGGATACAGGCGCGATTCAAGCACCGAGTCTGCGCAGTCGTTCTTTCCGTGCCGCCTGCAAAAAGAGACGACTGTTGCAACATGCGGAACAACTGTTGTCGTACGTGACTCAACGGTCACATTGTGGGCATAATGGCGTCTTTACCGCGTGCCCAGCCCATGTCGCCCGTCTTTCTAGCACCGCTCATCGTTGCCTGTGCGTTGTTCATGGAAAGCGTCGACGCGAACATCATCGTCACCGCCCTCCCCGCGATGGCGAGGGACTTCGGGCACAGCCCCGTCACCTTGAACATTGCGATCACGGCCTACGTGGTCGGGCTCGGCGTGTTCATCCCGATCTGCGGCTGGCTGGCCGACCGCTTCAGCGCACGCTCCGTATTCCGCACCGCGATCGGCATCTTCGTCGTCGGCTCGCTGATGTGCGCGGCCTCCAATTCCCTCGGCGTGCTCACGTTCGCGCGCTTCATCCAGGGCGTCGGCGGCGCGATGATGGTGCCCGTCGGCCGCATCATCATCTTCCGCGCCGTGCCGCGCTCGGATCTCGTGCGCGCGATGAACTACCTCGCGATTCCCGCACTGTTCGGGCCCACGGTCGGGCCGCTCGTCGGCGGCTTCATCACGACCTACCTGCACTGGCGGATGATCTTCTTCATCAACGTGCCGATCGGCATCTACGGGATCTACCTCGCGAGCAAGCACATCGCGAACACGCGCGAGCCCGATCCCGGCCCGCTCGACTGGTTCGGCTTCCTGCTGTCGGCCAGCGG
This sequence comes from Burkholderia sp. Se-20378, assembly GCF_017104665.1. Classification (NCBI taxonomy): domain Bacteria; kingdom Pseudomonadati; phylum Pseudomonadota; class Betaproteobacteria; order Burkholderiales; family Burkholderiaceae; genus Burkholderia; species Burkholderia sp. Se-20378. The sequence goes on from NZ_JAAGPG010000124.1 coordinate 5,176, forward strand.
CGCCGCGCTGCTGCTGATGGGCCTCACGCTGATCGACGGCTCGCTCACGTCGCGCTCGAACGCGCTCGTCATGTGCGTGACCGGCACCGTCCTGCTCGCGCTCTACGTGCCGTACGCGCGCCGCAAGGAGCGCCCGGTGCTCGACCTCAGCTTCCTCAAGATCCCCACGTATCACGCGAGCGTCGTCGGCGGGTCGCTGTTCCGTATCGGCCTCGGCGCGGTGCCGTTCCTGCTGCCGCTCGCGCTGCAGGAAGGGCTCGGCATGAGCGCGTTCCATTCGGGGCTCATCACGTGCGCGTCCGCGTTCGGCGGCGCCATGAGCCGCTCGACGGCCACGCATACGCTGCGCCGCTTCGGCTTCCGCACGGTGCTGATCTACAACGCGGCCTTCGCGGGGCTCGCGATCGCCGCGTACGGCGTGTTCCATCCCGGCATGGCGACCTGGGCGATCTGGCTGATCGTGCTCGTCGGCGGCATCTTCCCGGCGCTGCAGTTCACGAGCCTGAACTCGATGATCTACGCGGACATCTCGCCGCGCGACGCCGGCCGCGCGACGAGCCTCGGCAGTGTCGTGCAGCAGATGTCGCTTGGCCTGGGCGTGACGGTGGCCGGCCTCGTGCTGCACATTTCACACTGGCTGCAGGGGCATCAGAAGATGGTGTGGTCGGATTTCTGGCCCGCGTTCGTCGTGGTCGGGCTGTGCTCGTTCGCGTCGATTCCGATCACGCGGCGGCTGCCGCCCGGCGCCGGCGACGAAGTCGCGCGCGGCAAGCGGTCCTAGACGACCGGCTGATAAACGGGATTCGGCGGAAGGGACAAAAGGAAACGCGGCTCGCGAAGCAAACCGGAAAAACAAAAAAATCAGCGGACATCCACACGGGGCCGGTGCACAGCCGCATGGATGTCCGCTCAGGGCTCCGGGTCTCCCGATGGGGGTTGAGAATCCCGGATTCACTTCCTGCGTGCCATTGACATATGTGCGTCGGAAGCAAAATCGTTGCGCGTCTTTATCGTCGCGCCATGAACTGCACTATAGGGAAACTTGCGCAACGCATCTGTCAACCATTGTCAGACACGGTGCTTCGGCACGTCGCACGCGCGCGCCGCTTTCGCGCTAAAGTGGTTCCCGACCATCACTCCCGGCCGCCCCTCCGATGCTTACGCTCTCGACCGCCGCCGCCCGCGCGCTGCATCTCGCCGCGCAAGGCCTGCTGACGCCGCCCCGTCGCAAGGCAACCAAATCCGACGTGCTCGACACGATCCGCCGGATGGCGCAGTTGCAGATCGACACCATTCACGTCGTCGCGCGCAGCCCGTATCTCGTGCTGTTCAGCCGTCTCGGCGATTTCTCGCCGCAGTGGCTCGACGAACATCTCGCCGAGGCGCGCCTGTTCGAGTACTGGTCGCACGAAGCGTGCTTCCTGCCGGTCGAGCAGTTCGGCCTGATGCGCTACAAGATGCTCGATCCGTCGGGGATGGGCTGGAAGTACGCGGCCGAGTGGCATGAGCAGAATCGTCCCGAGATCGAGCGGCTGCTCGCGCGGATTCGCGCCGAGGGCCCCGTAAGGTCGGCCGATTTCGCCCGCGAGGATGGCGTGAAGGGCAACGGCTGGTGGGATCGCAAGCCCGAGAAGCAGCACCTGGAGGTGCTGTTCACGACGGGCGACCTGATGGTGTCGGAACGCCGCAATTTCCAGCGCGTGTACGACGTGCGCGAGCGTGTGCTGCCCGACTGGGACGACACGCGCGACCTGCCGCCGCGCAGCGCCGTGCTGCCCGCGCTGCTCGACTACACGTGCCGGGCGCTCGGCGTCGTGCGCGCGGACTGGGTGGCCGACTACTATCGGCTGCCGCGCCGTTCGTACCACGCGGAGCTCGAGCAGCTCGCGGACGCGGGCGACCTGATCCCGGTGGCGATCGACGACTGGAAGGAGCCGGCCTACGTGCATCGCTCGCTCGAAGCATGGCTGCCGGCCGCCGAGGCCGACACGCTGCGCTCGACGGTCACGACGCTGCTGTCGCCGTTCGACCCGGTCGTATGGGACCGCCGGCGTGCGTCGACGCTATTCGGTTTCGATTACACGATCGAATGCTATACGCCCGGGCACAAGCGGCGTTACGGCTATTTCTGCCTGCCGGTGCTGCATCGCGGGCGGCTGGTCGGGCGCATCGACGCGAAGGCGCATCGCACGCTCGGCACGTTCGAGCTGAAGGCCGTACATGTCGAGCCGGGCGTGCGGTTCGGCACGGGGCTCGCAGCGGATGTCGCGAAAGCGGTGAAGAAGCTCGCGGCGTGGCATGGCACGCCGGAAGTCACGGCCGGGCAGGCCCCGCCGGAACTGGTGAAGGCGCTGGCCGGCGCGTAGACGTCCACGCAGCCGGCTGGCACGGCAGCGGCGCGCGCCGCCGGCCGTCAATCAGTCGCGCAGCTTGCGAAAACGCGGCGTGCCGTCTTCGAGGTTGCCGTTGAACATCGCTTCCGGCCGTACCCACAGCCCGCGCGCATGCGGCCACAGGTGTTCGTACACGACCACCGATTCCTCGGTTTCGGAATGGCGGGCAACGCCGATGTAGCGATACAGCCCGCCCTTGTAATGGCGATGCGTCGCGAGCTGTTCGGCTTCCTGTTCGGTCATGATGGGCTTCTCTTCGGCAAAAACGGAAAGCGCGTATTGTATGCGCTGCGCCGCGCGTCAGCGTTTCGCGTAGATGTCCGGGCGGCGGATCTCCATCACGCGCTCGGGGTTTGCAGAGAGCTCGAAGCCGACCGGCCGGTACAGCTCGTGCGCATCGGACGTCACGAGCATGATGCGGCGCAGGCCCTGCACCATCTCCTGCGCGAACACGTGGTCGATCAGCGCGCGACCGTAGCCGTTGCCGCGTTCGGCCGGCAGCACGAACACGTCGCACAGGTACGCGAACGTCGCGTGATCGGTCACGAGCCGCGCGAACCCGACGAGCCGGTCGCCCACGTAGGCGCCAAAGCACAGCGAGCCCTCGATCGCACGCTCGACCACGTCGCGCGGAATGCCCTGCGACCAGTACGCATCGCGATGCAGGAAGTCGAAGATCGCGTCGACGTCGAGTTCGCGCTTGTCGGTGGAAAATCTCAGCGTGGCGGGGGTGGCAGCGGGCACGTCGGTCTCCGGTTGGGGTGGTGGAAAGCGAAGTGCTGACGATACCGCGCGGCGTGAAGGGGTACAAGCGGCGCTGCTTGTCGGCTACGGCCCGACGGATGCGCATGCTCTTTCTGGACGATTGTGGCGTTTAACCAGGCAGGGGCCGGTCGACTTGTACAGCAAACCGTACATGCTTATCGAATGTGCTACACTTGTACGGTTATATGTACAAGTGAGGCAATCATGCGCACGATTCATTTTTCGGATGCTCGTGGCAATCTGAAGACCGTTATCGACCAGGTCGTCGACGATGCGGACGTCACGCTCATCACGCGCCGCGATGCACCGAACGCCGTCATCATGTCGCAGGACTACTACGACAGCCTGATGGAGACGGTGCACTTGCTGCGCTCTCCCGCCAACGTCGCCCATCTCGAACGTTCGATCGCGCAACTACGCAAGGGCAAGGCGAAGGAACACAAGCTCGCGGCGGATGACGAATGAGCGTACGCCGCGTGCTCTTTACCTCCGACGCGTGGGACGACTATGTCTACTGGCAGGGGCAGGATCGCAAGACGCTCAAGCGCATCAACCAGCTCATTCGCGAAGCCCAGCGAACGCCGTTCGAAGGCATCGGCAAACCCGAACCGTTAAAGGCCAATCTCTCCGGCTTCTGGTCGCGCCGTATCGACGACACGAACCGTCTGGTCTACGAAGCTGACGACTTGCAGATCAGCATCGTGTCCTGCCGCTACCACTACGAATAGCATCACCCCATCGCTCACGGCGCCCGTAACGCGCGATCTGCCTTGCAATGCGTCAATCGACCGCGCAAACCGCCAACGACAGACTGGAAGGAGACACCCCGATGCGCGACCGAGCCGCACTCACCGCCTCTGCCACCCGCCATCGCCTCGCGCGCCGCGCCACGTTCTGGCTCGCCGCCGCCGCGCTCGCGTCCGTCACGCTGCCTGCCGCAGCGACCGAACTGCGCGTGATGATCTCCGGCGGCTTCACGGCTGCGTACAAGCAGCTCGGCCCCGGCTTCACGGCCGCCTCCGGCGACACGCTCGACACGATCTCCGGCCCGTCGATGGGCGAATCGAAGGAAGCGATTCCGAATCGCCTCGCGAACGGCGAAAAGGCCGACGTGCTGATCATGGTCGGCTACGCGCTCGACCGGCTGATCAAGGAGGGCAAGGTGATTCCGGCATCGCGCGTCGAGCTCGCCGATTCGCGGATCGGGATGGTCGTACGCGCCGGCGCGCCGAAACCCGACATCGGCACCGTCGAGCAATTGAAGGACGTGCTGCTGCATGCGAAATCGGTCGCGTATTCGGACAGCGCGAGCGGCGTCTACATCGAGAAGGAAATGTTCCGGAAGCTCGGCGTCGAGGCCCAGGTGAAGCCGAAGGCGACGATGGTGCCGCGCATTCCGGTGGCATCGGTCGTCGCGAACGGCGACTACGAGATCGGCTTCCAGCAGGTCAGCGAGCTGCTGCCGGTGCCGGGCGTCACGTATGCGGGCAAGGTGCCCGAATCCGTGCAGTCGGTCACGCGTTTCGCGGGCGGCATTCCGGTCGGCGCCGATCATCCGGAAGAAGCGAAGAAGCTGCTCGACTTTCTTGCGTCGCCGCAGGCGCAACCGGCCGTGCGGGCGACGGGCCTCGATTCGGTGACAATGTCGCCTGCCCGATAACCCCGCCACGCCGCTTCATGCCCTATCGCCTCATCGCATTCGACTTCGACGGCACGCTCGCCGATTCGCTCGACAGCTTTCTCGCCGCGCTGTCGGAAGCGTCGCGCATGCACGGCTTTCGCGACGCCACGCCCGAGTTGCGCCCGGCGCTGCGCGGCATGTCGGCGCGCGACATCATTCGCGCGCTCGACGTGCCGATGTGGAAAGTGCCGCGCGTGACGATCGACATGCGTCGCCTGATGCAGCCGCGCGTCGCGCAAGTGGCGCTGTTCCCCGGCGTCGGCGAGACGTTCGACGCGCTCGCCGCGCGCGGCATCCGCATCGCGATCGCCACGTCGAATACCGAGGAGATCGTGCGCGACCGGCTCGGCCCGCACGCCAGCAGCCGTGTCGAGCACTTCGCGTGCGGCATTCCACTGTTCGGCAAGGCGCGTCGCCTGCGCGCGCTCGTTCGCGAGGCCGGCGTGCGCGCCGACGAAGTGCTGTATGTCGGCGATGAAATCCGCGACGCCGACGCGGCACGACGCGCGCGCATCGCATTCCAGGGCGTCGCGTGGGGCTACACCGCGCCGGACGCATTGCAGGCCCATTGCGCGACACCGTTGCTGCCTCGTCTCGACGCCTTGCTCGATCGCGTGTGACGCATTCGCGCGCTTCGCGTATCCGGTTCGCCGCATCGCTCGATGCACACGTCATCGCACGACACAGCCGCACGACGATGAAAAGCGGATGACACCGACGTGCATCTCGCACGCGTCATGCGCGCAAAAATTGCCGCCGCCGCGCACGCGACAGGTACGCAATACCTGTCCGCATGCTTGCGCATCGATTCGTCTTACCAACCGTTACACAAACCACAGCGCGGTTGCACCTGCTACCGGATCGCTCTCCTAGAATCAGTCGGGCCGGGAAACACTTCGACCGGCGCCGCGGCAGAGCGGCGGTCGAATCCGGCCCGGGCGCGCCCGGTCTCTCGCACAGCAACGGATCACGTGATCCGTTTTTCAACCAGAGCCCCGATCGAAAGGAGGTCCCATGAACCGCTTTCCCCACATCTCGCGCCTTGCACTGTCTGCCGCTGGCCTGCTTCTCGTCGCCGTGACGGCGACCGCGCAAACCGCACAACCGGCACCGGCCGCACCGAACGCACCGGCCGCCGCCGCGACGCGTATCCACGAAGCCGACCAGGCCTTCATCACGGACGGCACGAAGACCGTGTCGACGCAGCACGACGCGGCACGCATCGCCGATTCGCGCACGTCGGACAGCCAGGTCAAGGCGTTCGCGCAACGCGTGTCCACCGACGATGAAAAGATCATCCAGGCGATGCGCGCAGCGAGCCCGCGCGGCGTCGACGTGCCGGCCAACGACCCCGACACGGCCGTGCTGGGCAGCATCAAGAACCTGCGCGGCGCCGAGTTCGACAAGGCGTATATCGAACAGGTCGCGCTCGCCGGCCAGCAGAAGGCCATCTCGGCATTCCAGGCCGAAATCGCCTCGGGCCGCGACACGAAGCTGAAGGAAGTCGCACGCCAGTCGCTGCCGATCCTGCAGAAGCACTACGCCGACGCGCAGAAGCTCGCGGAACGTCACCACCTCGCATCGGCGCAGTAACGCGCCGCGGCGCCGCGCGTCCTGCGCGGCGCACTACTTCCCCTGTCGTCGCGTCGCCGCCCCCTTCCGGCGGCGCGACGCACATCCAACGTCACATTTCACGCGTTACACGTTACGTCGCGAGCTTCGCCAGCAGCCGCGCACGCACCTCCGGCCATTCGTCGTCGATGATGCTGAAGCGCACCGAATTGCGCTTGCGGCCATCCGGCATGATCCGTTCGTGCCGCACGATGCCTTCCTGCTTCGCACCGAGCCGCAGGATCGCCGCGCGCGATTTCTCGTTCAGCTCGTCGGTCGTGAACTGCACGCGCACGCATTGCAGCACGTCGAACGCATAGCCCAGCAACAACCATTTCGCTTCGGTATTCACGCGCGTGCGCTGCGCCGATTCGCTCAACCACGTATGGCCGATCTCGAGCTTGCGGTTCTTGCGATCGATCTTCCAGAAGCGCGTGCTGCCGATCACGCGGCCCGATGCGCGCTCGACGATCGTGAACGGCATCACGGTGCCCGTGGCGCGGCCCTGCAATGCGGTGTCGATATAGGCGTCGATCGTCTCAGGGCCCGGCACGACCGTGACCTTCAGGTTCCACAACTGGCCGTCCGCGGCGGCGTCCAGCAGCGCTTGCCGGTCGGATGAGTCGAGCGGCCGCAGTTCGACGCGTTCGCCAGTGAGGATCGGTGGTTCGAGGGAAGCAGAAGCGTCGGTCATGAAGGGTTCCGGAAAGAGACGACGATGGCAACGAAACGCCCATCATACGGCGCGTCAGCCGAGGACCTCGGCCAACCGGCGGCGAATCGCCTTCGCCTCACCGCGTAGTGCGTCGGCGAACGCATCGACGAGCAGGCTCTTGGGCCGGTGCTCGGGCACGATCACGCTGACCCGGTACGGAAACGACCGCGTGAGCGGCCGCACGTGCAGGTCGCGCCCGACGAAATCGAGCGCGGTCAGCGGATTGACGATCGCGGCGCCGAGCCCCTGCCGCACGAACGCGCACACCGACACGGCCGACGGTGTTTCGACGACCGAGCGCGGCGCAACGCCGAGCTGCGCGAACGCCTCGTCGATCAGGATGCGGTACGGATCGTTCAGCGACAGGCTCACGAACGGGCGATCGGCGAGATCCGGCAGATCGATCGCATCTTGCGCGAGCAGCGGGTGGCCGTCGGGCAACACGCACACTTCGTCGACTTCGAGCAGCGGCGTGAGCACCGTGCCGGCCGGCGCGACGTCGTGCTCGGTCAGCCCGAGGTCGTAACGCTGCGCGGTCAGCCACTCCTCGAGCACCGGCGATTCCTGCGTCGCAACCGACACGCTGACACCCGCGTGCTTCTCGCTAAAACGCCGACACGCACCAGGCAGGATTGCGTGCGAGAACGCCGGCAGCGCGATCACCGACAACTGACCGTCGCGAAACTCGCGCAGGCGCGCGGCGGTTGCCGCGACGCGTTCAAGCCCCACATACGCAAGCCGCACGTCGTCGAACAGCGTGAGCGCGGCCATGGTCGGCCGCAGCCGGCCGTGCGCGCGCTCGAACAGCGCGAAGCCGACGACCTGCTCCATGCGCGCGAGCTCGCGGCTGATCGTCGGCTGCGACGTATAGAGCATCTCGGCCGCGCGCGTGGTGCTGCCGGTGACCATCAGCGCGCGAAAGACCTCGATATGGCGGTGCGTGAGCATGATCGTCTATATCAGATATGAATCGAATGTCGATAAACAGGCATTTTACTGTATAGGCAATCAGGTGCATCATTCACGCTATCCGTTCATTCGACCCGATTCATCTGCCATGTCCCTCGATTCCCGCCAGCTCGCGACGCTCGCGCAGCAATACGGCACCCCGCTGTGGGTGTACGACGCCGACGTCATCCGCGACCGCATCGCCCAACTGCGTCAGTTCGACGTGATCCGCTATGCGCAGAAGGCGAACTCGAACATCCATATCCTGAAGCTGATGCGCGAGGAAGGCGCATGCGTCGACGCCGTGTCGCTCGGCGAGATCGAGCGCAGCCTCGCGGCCGGGTTCAGCCCCGCCGGCGAGCCGGAAGGCGTCGTGTTCACGGCCGACCTGATCGACCGCCCGACACTCGCAGCCGTGCTCAAGCACGGCGTGACCGTGAACGCCGGTTCGCTCGACATGCTCGCGCGCATCGGCGAGCACGCGCCCGGCCACCGCGTGTGGCTGCGCGTCAACCCCGGTTTCGGCCACGGCCACAGCAACAAGACCAACACCGGCGGCCCGCAGAGCAAGCACGGCATCTGGATCGACGACGTGCCGCGCGCGATCGAGATCGTGCGCCAGTACGGGCTGAAGCTCGTCGGCATCCATATGCACATCGGGTCGGGCGTCGACTACGGCCACCTGTCGCAGGTGTGCGATGCGATGGTCGATCTCGTCACGTCGCTCGGCCATGACATCGACGCGATCTCGGCCGGCGGCGGCCTGTCGATCCCGTATCGCGACGGCGAGCCGCGCGTCGACGTCGGTCACTACTTCAGCCAGTGGGACGCGGCGCGCAAGCGGATCGAACGGCATCTCGGCCACCCGGTGCGCATCGAGATCGAACCGGGCCGCTTCCTCGTCGCCGAAGCCGGCACGCTCGTCACCGAAGTGCAGGCCGTCAATCTCCGGCCGCAGCACGATTTCGTGCTGATCGACGCGGGCTTCAACGACCTGATGCGCCCGTCGATGTACGGCAGCTACCATGCGGTGTCGGTGCACACGCACGATGGCGCGCTGCCCGCCGGCCGGCCGCTCGTCGATCTCGCGATCGCGGGGCCGCTGTGCGAATCGGGCGACGTGTTCACGCAGGACGCGGGCGGCGTGGTCACGCACCGCAAGCTGGCGCAGCCGCAGATCGGCGACCTGCTGTTCCTGCACGATGCAGGCGCGTACGGCGCGTCGATGTCATCGAACTACAACAGCCGGCCGCTCGCGCCGGAAGTGCTCGTCGATCGCGGTGCGCCGCGGCTGATCCGCCGCCGGCAGACGATCGACGAATTGCTCGCGCTCGAAACGTTCGAGTAACGCGCCTCCCGCGTGACGATGGCCAACGGCCAGGCTTGCCGCTCACGGCAGCCTGGCCGTTTTGCATTTCGGCGTACGGCCGGATCGCGGCCTGGAGCAACCCTTCGCCCGCACCGTAGCACCTGATCCTTCTCATCGCGCGCAACCGCAGCAGATCGCTTGCGCCACCTCTCGCACGCAGAGAAAAACATTCCACGTCGCGTGAAAAGTGCACGCATCTTTGGAAACACATTCCCTTTTGACAAAACTAAGATTGCCCTCAGTCGCACCGCATTCCTGTCGCCGGATACGCATCGACGATGCATCCGGTCCACCACACTCGCAATGCTGCACGGGCAATCATGAATCGCACGCTTGAACGCTTCGCCGCACACGTCGGCCTTCTCTGCTGCTCACGCGCCTGCCTCGTCCATCCGTACGCGCCCCGGTCCTCCATCGCCCACGAACGCATGCCGTAACGCACGGCATCGCGCACGGCGAACGGCAACGCCCGCCGCCTCACGCTTCACCGACTTCCCGCTCACGGCGACGCCGCCCGTCGCCGCGGCGTCGCGCACCCTGAATTTTCGACAACAACCACGGAGACAACCATGAAACACTTCACCCCGACGTTCAAGCAAGGCATCGCGGCCGCCCTGCTCTGCATCGCGACCGCAACGTCGCATGCGGCTGACCTGCTCGACACCGTCAAGCAATCCGGTGTACTTAAGATCGCGCTGGAAGGCACCTACCCGCCGTTCGACTATCGCAATGCCGACGGCCAGCTCGAAGGCTTCGACGTCGACGTCGCGAAGGCGGTTGCCGCTCGCCTCGGCGTGAAGCCGCAGTTCGTGACGACCGAATGGAGCGGGATTCTTGCCGGCCTGCAGGCCGGCAAGTTCGACGTGATCGTCAACCAGGTCGCGATCACACCGTCGCGCCAGCAGGCGCTCGACTTCAGCACGCCGTACGTGTATTCGTCCGCGCAACTGCTGCAACGGCAAAACGATGCACGCGCATTCAAGTCGCTCGACGAACTGAAGGGCAAGAAGGTCGGCGTGACGATGGGCAGCAACTACGTCGATCTGGTCAAGACCGTGCCCGCGATCGACCTGCAGGTCTACCCCGGTACGCCGGAGAACCTGCGCGACCTCGCGGCCGGACGGATCGACGCGGCCGTCAACGATCGCCTGATGCTCAGCTACCTGATCAAGAACTCGCACCTGCCGCTGCGCCCGGGCTCCGTGCTCGCGGGCGGCGAAGACCGGATGGGCATCCCGTTCCGCAAGGGCAATCCGAAATTCGCGAAGGCGATCGACGACGCCGTGGCATCGCTGCAGCAGGACGGCACGATGAAGAAGATCTCGATGCAGTGGTTCGGCGCGGACACGACCAAGCCGGTGACGCAATAACGCAGCTCGCCCCGCGCCCGTGCACACGCCTGCACGAACGCGCGGGCCGTCCGGCACACAATCAGGAGACACGCAATGGAAGCACTCCAACTGGTCGTACATACGCTGCCCGTGATGGTCAAGGGCGCCATGCTCACGCTGAAGTTTGCCGTCGCGTCGATGGCGCTGGGTCTCGTCGTCGGGCTCGTGATCGCGATCATGCGCATCGGCAGCAACCGGCTTGCCGCAAGCGTCGCGCAGGGCTACGTCAGCCTGATGCGCGGCACGCCGCTGCTCGTGCAGATGTTCGTCGTCTACTACGGGCTGCCCGATCTCGGCATCACGCTCGATCCCACGACGGCCGGCATCTTCACGCTGACGCTCAACGCAGGCGCCTATCTGTCCGAAAGCATGCGCGGCGCGATTCTCGGCATCGGCCGCGGGCAATGGGCGGCCGCCCACAGTCTCGGTCTCACGCACGTGCAGACGCTGCGCTACGTCGTCTGCCCGCAAGCGCTGCGCCTCGCGGTGCCGAGTCTCGGCAACACGCTGATCAGCCTGATCAAGGACACGTCGCTCGTCTCCGTGATCACCGTCACCGAATTGCTGCGCTCGACCCAGGAGGTGATCGCCGCGACGTTCCAGCCGCTGCCGCTCTATCTCGCCGCCGCCGCGATCTACTGGGTCCTCAGCACGCTGCTCACGCGGCTGCAGGGTCGCGTCGAGACGCGCCTCGCGCTGCCGTCCACGCATTGAACGCGCACCCGACATTCACATGAACTCCTTCGACGGACAGAACATGATTACGCTCGACAACGTATCGAAATGGTATGGCAAGCACCAGGTGCTCTCGGCATGCAGCGCGGCGGTCTCGAAGGGCGAGGTGGTCGTCGTGTGCGGGCCGTCCGGCTCCGGGAAATCGACGCTGATCAAGACGATCAACGGTCTCGAACCGTTCCAGAAAGGCAGCATCACCGTCGACGGCACGCGGCTCGGCGATCCCGCCGCGAAGCTTGCGCAATTGCGCGCCCGCGTCGGCATGGTGTTCCAGCATTTCGAGCTGTTTCCGCACCTGTCGATCACCGACAACCTGACGCTTGCGCAGATCAAGGTGCTCGGCCGCCGCAAGGACGAGGCCGTCGAGAACGCCATGAAGCTGCTCGACCGCGTCGGCCTGAAGGCGCACGCGCACAAGTACCCGGGGCAGTTGTCCGGCGGTCAGCAGCAGCGCGTCGCGATCGCGCGCGCGCTGTCGATGAACCCGGTCGCGATGCTGTTCGACGAGCCAACCTCCGCGCTCGATCCCGAGATGATCAACGAGGTGCTCGACGTGATGGTCGAACTCGCGCGCGACGGCATGACGATGGTATGCGTGACGCATGAAATGGGCTTTGCGCGGAAGGTCGCGCATCGCGTGATCTTCATGGACCAGGGTGCGGTGGTCGAGGACGCGGCCAGCGACCGGTTCTTCGCGTCACCGCACTCCGAGCGCGCGCGCGACTTTCTCGACAAGATCCTGCATTGACCGCATGACGGCTGCGCCGCTTCGATTGACCGACACTCAAAGGAGACATCTTGAACCACCTGCATTCGACCGACACCGTTCTCGCCCATGAAGGCCGCTCGCACAACCAGCCCGGTTCACCGGTCAACCCGCCTGTCTATCGCCAGTCGACGCTGCTCTTTCACGGCACCGACGCGCTCGACGCCGTACGCGGCACGCCGCTCGCGTACGGGCGTCACGGCAGCCCGACCACGCGCGCGCTCGAGAAGGCGCTCGCGCGGCTCGAAGGCGCACACGCCGCGTTGCTGACGCCGAGCGGCCTGAGTGCGATCACGACCGCACTGCTCGCGGTGCTGAATCCGGGCGACCATCTGCTGATGGCCGACTCGGTGTACGACCCGACCCGCTCGTTCTGCGACGAAACGCTGGCGCGCCTCGGCATCGCGACGACCTACTACGATCCGGCGATCGGTGCGGACATCGCGTCGCTGATGCAGCCGAATACGCGCGCGGTATTCGCCGAATCGCCGGGCTCGCTGACCTTCGAAGTGCAGGACATTCCGGCCATCAGCGGCGTCGCGCACCAGCACGGCGCGGTCGTGCTGCTCGACAACACATGGGGCACGCCGCTGAATTTCCGCTCGTTTTCGCATGGCGTCGACGTGTCGATTCACGCCGCGACCAAATACATCGCCGGGCACTCGGACGTGCTGATGGGCGCGATCCTGACGACCGAGGCGCTCGCGCCGAAAGTCACGCGCTTCTACCGGCAACTCGGCATGACCGTCAGCGGCGACGACGCGTATCTCGCGCTGCGCGGCCTGCGTACGCTGTCGGTCAGGCTCGAGCGGCATCAGCGCAACGCGCACGTGCTGACCGACTGGCTGTCGCGGCAGCCGGAAGTCGCGCGGATCCTGTATCCGGCGCGCCCCGGCGACGCCGGCCATGCACTGTGGCAGCGCGATTTCACCGGCGCGTGCGGGCTGTTCGGCGTGGTGCTGCATCCGCAGGCCGACGAAGCCGTCCGCGCCCTGCTCGACGGCATGACGTGCTTTGGCATGGGGTATAGCTGGGGCGGTTTCGAAAGCCTGATCATCCCGTCCAATCCGACGCGCCACCGCACCGCCACCCAATGGGCGGCGGCCGGCCCGCTGCTGAGGATTCATGCGGGGCTCGAGCATCCCGACGACATGATTGCCGACCTCGCCGCCGGCTTCGCGAGGATGCGCGCCGCCGCGCTCGCGGAAGCGTGACGTCCGGCGACGTCACGCGCGCCACCCCACATCACGTTTTCTTCGACGTTTTTCACTCTGTCATAGCGAGATCATCATGAAAGACACACTGTTCATTCTCCGCCCGGGTTTCTTCAAGGACTCCGAAGGTCCGTTCTACTGCGGCGATTCGGTTTCCGTCGAAGGGCTGCTGAGTTTCTATCCGCAGTTGCGCGATGCCGTCGACGTCGAATACGTCGATGCCCCGCGCCCACGCCAGCCGATCGTCACGCTGATCGGTGCGGACAACCAGTCGGCACCCGTGCTCGTGCTCGGCGACGGACGAGGGCCGAATGACGACACCCTCGCGATTCGGGAGCACAACGGCCGGCGCTTCATCGATTCGCCCGCCGATATCCGGCGGTATCTGTCGGCGCAATACGGCGTGGCGCACGTCGCATAAGCACATCGGCGCGTGCGGTCGGGCGGCCGCACGGAACGGGGCGCGCGATGCGCGGCCCGTTCTCCGCCGCGCCGCCGGCCGCCGTCAGCCCTGGGCCCACGCCCGCAGTGCGCCCCCCCCGCCCCGCCCCCCCCCCCCCCCCCCCGCGCCCCCCCCCCCCCCCCCCGCCCCCCCCCCCCCCCCCGCCCCCCCGCCCCCCCCCCCCCCCCCCGCCCCCCCCCCCCCCCCCCCCCCCCCCCCCCCCCCCCCCCCCCCCCCCCCCCCCCCCCCCCCCCCCCCCCCCCCCCCCCCCCCCCCCCCCCCCCCC
>NZ_JAAGPG010001248.1:0-740 GCF_017104665.1 Burkholderia sp. Se-20378
CGCATGCGAGCGGCGCCGCCGCGCCGCACGGCTCAATGCCTTTCCATCCGCTCCAGCGCCTTGATGTCTTCTTCGGACGTCATTTCGCAGGCCAGCAGCGTCTTGCCCTTCAGCGCCGGGCCCTGGCGGGCCGACACGAGGATCAGCGCACCGCCCGGGCCACGGACCGTCAGCCGGCGCGAATAGCCGACGGACGACGCGCCCAGCAGGTGGCCCTTCTCGAGAGTGAGCTGGTAGCGTTTCGCGAGCTGGTCGGCGACCTCGCCGTCCACGAGCACGCCGATTCCGGTACTGACGAACACGACCTGCTGCGTCGTGAATCCGTCGCGGTGGATCGGCTCCGGCAGGCGATAGACCGCGGCACCCAGCATCGACTCGTCCGGTTTCGGATCGGCTGCCTTGACGGTGTTGTAGATCGAGTCCATCAGGTCCGACGTGAACGGCGGCTTGCAGAGCGCGGCGTTGAAGATGTCGGGCTGGGCGGGCGGTGCGGCGAGTGCGGTGAGTGGCGCGCCGGCAATGACAAGGGCGCCGACGGCAGCGGCGCCAAGCCTGGAAAGGCGATGGGACATGGATGCAGTTCTCTCAGGTTTTATTGTGAGGCTGCATGGTAATGCATTGCCGCGCGCCGAACGATCGGCGGGGCGCGGCCGGATGGCGGCAAGGCAACCGGCGCGCGCGCCCGCGCCCCGCGATCGATTCCGTTGCCGGGTGATCGATCCGCGGGGCGGCGGGGCAGG
>NZ_JAAGPG010001249.1:0-464 GCF_017104665.1 Burkholderia sp. Se-20378
TTCGGCTGCGTCGGCGCGGATGCGCACGGCGCTGCGCTGCGCGCGGGCCTCGAAGCCGAGGGGATCGACTGCACGGGGCTTGCGACGAGCGCGTCGGCATCGACCGGCGTCGCGCTGATCGTCGTCGACGACGCGAGCCAGAACGCGATCGTGATCGTCGCGGGCGGCAACGGCGAGGTCACGGCCCAGACGGTCGCACGGCACGAGGCCGCACTGGCGTCGGCCGATGTGCTGATCTGCCAACTCGAGACGCCGCCGGACGCAGTATTCGCGGCGCTGTCGGCCGGGCGTCGGCTCGGCCGCACGGTGGTGCTCAATCCTGCCCCGGCCGTCGCGCCGTTGCCGGACGGCTGGCTGCCGCTCGTCGATTACCTGATCCCGAACGAGGTCGAGGCGGCCGCGCTGACCGCTCTGCCGGTGCGCGATCCGGCGGAAGCGGAAGCCGCCGCGCGCGTGCTGCAGGC
>NZ_JAAGPG010001250.1:0-565 GCF_017104665.1 Burkholderia sp. Se-20378
CATGCGCGCACGGCGCGACGCTGCTGCGCGGCGTGTCGCTCGGTGCGCCGCCCGACCTGTTCAACGCAGCCGGCCAGGCGTGGGGCGTGACGACCTGGACGCCCGCCGCGCTGCGTGCGGAAGGCTTCGTGCCGTTCGTCGAACTGTTGCGCGCGGCGTTCGCGCATGCAGGCGGCATCCGCATCGATCACGTGCTCGGCTTCGCACGGATGTGGATCGTGCCGGACGGCGGCTCGCCGCGCGACGGTGCGTACCTGCGCTATCCGGTCGACGATCTCGTGCGGCTCGTCGCGCTGGAAGCGGCCCGTCATCGTGCGCTCGCGATCGGCGAGGATCTCGGCACGGTGCCGGCCGGCTTCCGCGAACGGCTCGGCGCGCAGGGCATCGCCGGGATGCGCGTGCTGTGGTTCGAGCGCGACGCCGACGGCACGTTCCGCTCGCCGTCGGCATGGGATCGCGACGCGATCGCGATGTCGTCGACGCACGATCTGCCGACCGTGGCCGGCTGGTGGCGCGGAGTCGACCTGGCATGGCGGCGGATCGCAGCCGAGGCCGCGGAGCAGTC
>NZ_JAAGPG010001251.1:0-622 GCF_017104665.1 Burkholderia sp. Se-20378
TCCCATCGATGTTCGGCGGCAGGCCGCGCAGGTCCTGCATCGCCCCGCATACGGCCCGATACGCATCGAACGCCGCGCCGCCGACACCCAGCCGCTCCGCGTGGCGCTCGAGCGCGGCCGGTCGCGGATCGCATTCGAGCAGCGGATGGCCGAAGCCGGGAATCCGGTCGCCCGCCTGCACGCGCTGCGCGACGCGATCGCGAATCTCCGCAGGCGGCCGGCCGACCAGGCTCGCGAGAAACCGCGTCGCGTCGCTGCACGCGCCCACATGCGCGGAACCGCTGCCCGTCAGGCCCGCGATCAGGTTCAGGTCGATGCTTGCGTAGGTGCTCGCCGAGAAGCGCGGCAGCGCGATGGTCGGCGCGACGACGCCGAAGCCGCCGTGCAGCGCCACCAGCAGGACGTCGAACAGGCGGGCCCGTGCGTCGCTCGATTCGCCGCCGCACAGGCAGTCCAGCACCGATGCGCTGAAGCCTCGCGCGACGTCCGTCGGCCGCACCCGGGTCGGCGCCTCGTCGTCCGTCGCGCGCCACACCGCCAGCAGGCGCGGCAACGCGGCGACGATGCCCAGGCCCGTCGTCGCCTCGTCGCCCTGCCCGATGTCCGACAACGCGTCGGGCCA
>NZ_JAAGPG010001252.1:0-629 GCF_017104665.1 Burkholderia sp. Se-20378
TAGGTGCGCACGACGCTCGATGCGCCGCTGCAGCGCTTTGCGCGCGACACGCTGGTGCGCGCGCTGACCGAACTCAACGCGCCTGCACACCGGCGCAACGTGCAGGACGGCGCGGTCGTCGTGATCGACAACGCGACCGGCGAGATTCGCGCGTGGGTCGGATCGTCCGGCGCGCTGTCGAATGCGCGTGACGTGGATGCCGTGCTCGCACCGCGCCAGGCCGGCTCGACGCTCAAGCCGTTCCTGTATGCGCAGGCGATCGACGAGAAGCGACTGACGGCCGCGTCGCTGCTCGACGATGCACCGATCAACCTCGCCGCCGGCGGCGGCCTGTACATTCCGCAGAACTACGACAAGGATTTCAAGGGCTGGGTGAGCGTGCGCAGCGCGCTCGGCGGCTCGCTGAACGTGCCGGCCGTGCGCACGCTCGTGCTCGTCACGCCGCACCGCTTCGCACGCACGCTGACCGCGCTCGGCCTGCCGCTCGCGCAGGAAGGCGACTACTACGGCTTCAGCCTCGCGCTCGGCAGCGCGGACGTCACGCTGCTGTCGCTGACCAACGCGTACCGCGCGCTCGAGAATGGCGGCGTTGCGCACAAGGTCATCGACGTGCCCGCGGCGGCGCCGGC
>NZ_JAAGPG010001253.1:0-653 GCF_017104665.1 Burkholderia sp. Se-20378
TCGGCAAGCGCCGCTACGCGGCCAGCATTGCATCGAGCAGCCATGAGCCGACCGGGCCGAGCGGCCGGTTGCGCGACCAGACCGCATCGACCCGCACGCGGCGCGGCCAGCCGCGTGCACGCAGCTCGCACAGGCGATCGCGCGCGAAGTGGTCCACCATCCAGCGCGGCAGTTCGGCCCAGCCGAACCCCAGCACGGCCATCTCCAGTAGCATCAGGTAGCTCGGCGCCAGCCAGTGCTGCGTGCCGACGACGATCCGGTCGTCAGCGCCGCGGCCTTCCGTTTTCACATAGGTATTGAGGCGTAGTTCGCGCACGTCGCGCAACGCGGCGTGCGGCACGTCGGCGTCGCCGTACTCGGCGAGCGCGTGCGTGCGGCCGACGAACAGCCCGATTTCCGACTCCTCCGCAATCGTCGCCGCGCCGATATCGGCCGGGTAGGCCGCGCGCGCAGCCATCAGCCCGAGCTGCGCGCGCCCCTGCTGGATCAGGTCGAGCACGTCCTCGTGCTCGGCGATCTGGCATTCGAGCTCGAGCGCCGGAAAGCGCCGTTCGAGCGCCATCAACGTTTCCTCGTAGCGCTTCGACTGGTACGTATCGGACACGACGAGCGTCAGCCGCGCTTCCTCGCCACGCGCGAGCCGCGCGGCCGTG
>NZ_JAAGPG010001254.1:0-562 GCF_017104665.1 Burkholderia sp. Se-20378
GCCGGGCTGGCCGGCTGCCCGCCCGGCGCACACGACGACCCGCCCGCTTCGATCGATGTCGCGCCGGATCAAGCTGCTGCGCTGGTGCGCGCGCTGCTGCTTGCCTTCCTCGATCTCGCGCCGGCGGACGTCACGCGGATGCGCGCGCTGCTCGCCACATGCAGCGAACACTCGTTGCTCGAACGCGCGCAGCAATACCTGCCCTTTCCGCTTGCAGCCGATCCGGCGCTCGCCGGCTGGCGCCGTACGCGCACCGACCCGACGCTGCGTTTCGGCGTGCGCCCGTCACTCGATGCCGCGCGCTGCAACGTCGGCGCGCAATGCGTGCTCGGCCGGCTCGATGCCACGCAACTGGAACGGCTCGCCGCGCTGGCCGAAACCGACGGCGACGGCACGCTGTCGATGACGCCATGGCAAGGCGTATTCCTGCATCACGTATCGCGCGAACGCGCACCGGCCACGCTCGATGCGCTCGCGTCGCTCGGCCTCGTCTGCGCGCCGTCCGACCCGCTGGCGACGCTCGTTGCCTGCACCGGCAGCACGGGCTGCGCGAAAGCGCGCG
>NZ_JAAGPG010001255.1:0-685 GCF_017104665.1 Burkholderia sp. Se-20378
TACCTCGACCTCGACCGGCCTGTCTTCGGCGAATAGCTCGATCACTTCGCTGTCGACCTCGACTTCGACGGGCTTGTCGTCGGCCAACAGCTCGATCACTTCGCTGTCGACTTCCACGTCGACGGGGCTGTCGTCAGCCACCAGCTCAATTGGTTCGTTGTCGACAGGGCTTAGCTCGACGAATAGTTCGGTGACGTCGTTGTCGACCTCGACGTCGACGGGCCTGTCTTCGGCGAATAGCTCGATTACTTCGTTGTCGACTTCGACGTCGACGGGACTCAGCTCGACGAACAGTTCGGTGACGTCGTTGTCGACCTCGACCTCGACGGGCCTGTCGTCGGCGAACAGCTCGATTACTTCGTTGTCAACCTCCACGTCGACGGGGCTGTCGTCGGCCACCAGTTCGATTGGTTCGTTGTCAACGGGGCTCAGCTCGACGAATAGTTCGGTGACGTCGTTGTCGACTTCGACGTCGACAGGGCTGTCGTCAGCCACCAGTTCGATTGGTTCGTTGTCGACGGGGCTCAGCTCGACGAACAGTTCGGTGACTTCGCTGTCTACCTCGACCTCGACCGGCCTGTCTTCGGCGAATAGCTCGATCACTTCGCTGTCGACCTCGACTTCGACGGGCTTGTCGTCGGCCAACAGCTCGATCACTTCGCTGTCGACTTCCACGTCGACGGGG
>NZ_JAAGPG010001256.1:0-627 GCF_017104665.1 Burkholderia sp. Se-20378
GCCGAGTGCCGCCGCCTTCTGCGCCGACATCACCAGCACCGCCGCCGCGCCGTCGTTCAGCCCCGACGCGTTCGCCGCCGTCACCGAGCCGTCCTTCGAGAACGCCGGCTTCAGCCCGGACAGCGATTCCGCCGTCACGCCGTGACGCACGAATTCATCGGTGGCGAACTGCAGCGGCTCGCCCTTGCGTTGCGGAATCGCCACCGGCACGATTTCATCGTCGAAGCGACCGGCCTTCTGCGCGGCTTCCGCCTTGTTCTGCGACAGCGCCGCGAAAGCGTCCTGCTCTTCGCGCGTGATCCCGTATTCCTTCGCGACGTTCTCCGCCGTGATGCCCATGTGGTACTGGTTGTACACGTCCCACAGGCCGTCGACGATCATCGTGTCGACCAGCTTCGCGTCGCCCATCCGGAACCCGTCGCGCGAACCCGGCAGCACGTGCGGCGACGCGCTCATGTTCTCCTGGCCGCCCGCGATCACGATCTCGGCATCGCCCGCGACGATCGCGTTCGCCGCCAGCATCACGGCCTTCAGGCCCGAGCCGCACACCTTGTTGATCGTCATCCCCGGCACTGCCGTCGGCAGCCCGGCCTTGATCAGCGACTGGCGCGCCGGGTTCTGCCCGGA
>NZ_JAAGPG010001257.1:0-621 GCF_017104665.1 Burkholderia sp. Se-20378
CGACCAGGTAGCCGATCGCGCCGCCGTGGTCACCGTACTGCAGCACCGCCGTCGGGCTCGCCTTGATCCCGAGCTTGTGCTCGATCGACACGCAGTGCACGTCGTTGCGCGCGCCCAGCGAGCCGTCTTCATTGACCATGAACTTCGGCACGATGAACAGCGAGATGCCCTTCACGCCTTCCGGCGCGTTCGGCGTGCGCGCCAGCACCAGGTGGACGATGTTGTCCGCCATGTCGTGCTCGCCCCACGTGATGAAGATCTTCGTGCCGAACACCTTGTACGTGCCGTCGCCCTGCGGCTCGGCGCGCGAGCGCACCAGCGCGAGATCGGAGCCGGCCTGCGGCTCGGTCAGGTTCATCGTGCCCGTCCATTCGCCGGAGATCAGCTTCGGCACGTAGCGCTGCTTCTGCTCGTCGGTGCCGGCCGTCAGCAGCGCCTCGATCGCGCCGTCGGTCAGCAGCGGACACAGCGCGAACGACAGGTTCGATGCATTCAGCATCTCGATGCACGGCGTCGCGATCAGCTTCGGCAGCCCCTGGCCGTCGTACTCGGACGGATGCTGCAGCCCCTGCCAGCCGCCTTCGACGAACTGGCGGAACGCTTCGCCGAAGCCCGGCGTCG
>NZ_JAAGPG010000125.1:0-18827 GCF_017104665.1 Burkholderia sp. Se-20378
TCCGTCGGCGATGCGCTGCGCGCCGCGCTCGCCGGTCCCGCGCGCCCGACGCTCGCGGTGTCAGGCGGCACAAGCCCGCGCCCGTTCCTGCAAACGCTGTCGCACGCGGCGCTCGACTGGGCCGGCGTCGACGTGACGCTGGTCGACGACCGCTGGGTGCCGGAGGACGACGCAGCCAGCAACGCGCACCTCGTGCGCGACACGCTGCTGCAGCACTCAGCCGCCCCCGCCCGCTTCCTGCCGCTCGTCGACACGCGCACCGCACTCGACGCGCACGTCGCCGCGCTGAACGCGAACGCCGACTACCGCGTGCCGACCGTCGCGGTGCTCGGCATGGGCGAGGACGGCCATACCGCGTCGATCTTCGCCGATGCGCCCGAATGGGATCACGCGATCACGACGCCCGAGCGTTTCGTCGCCGTCCATCCCGGCGCCGCGCCGCATGCGCGCGTGAGCTTCTCGCTCGATGCGCTCAAGCGCGTCGACCGGCTGTTCCTGCTGATCGCGGGCGAACGCAAACGCGCGGTGCTCGACGCCGCAGCCGCGTCGCTGCAGAAGAACGCGATTTCCCAACTGGCCAACGACAAGGGGACCCAGCTCGATGTCTACTGGTGCGCAAAGTAAGGCGGCCGTCGCAGGCCAGCATGCCGACGGCCCGCGCCTGCTCGCGGACGTCGGCGGCACCAACGCGCGCTTCGCGCTGGAAACCGGCCCGGGCGACATCACGCAGATCCGCGTGTATCCCGGCGCCGACTATCCGACGCTCACTGACGCGATCCGCAAATACCTGAAGGACGTGAAGATCAGCCGCGTGAACCACGCGGCGATCGCGATCGCCAATCCGGTCGACGGCGACCAGGTCACGATGACCAACCACGACTGGAGCTTCTCGATCGAGGCGACGCGCCGCGCGCTCGGCTTCGACACGTTGCTCGTCGTGAACGATTTCACCGCGCTCGCGATGGCGCTGCCGGGCCTGACCGACGCGCAGCGCGTGCAGATCGGCGGCGGCGCGCGCCGCCAGAACAGCGTGATCGGGCTGCTCGGGCCCGGCACCGGGCTCGGCGTGTCAGGACTGATTCCGGCCGACGACCGCTGGATCGCGCTCGGCAGCGAAGGCGGCCACGCATCGTTCGCGCCGCAGGACGAGCGCGAGGATCTGGTGCTGCAGTACGCACGCAAGAAGTTTCCGCACGTGTCGTTCGAACGCGTGTGCGCGGGCCCCGGCATGGAGATCATCTATCGCGCGCTTGCCGCACGCGACAAGAAGCGCGTGGCCGCGACCGTCGATACGGTCGAGATCGTCGAACGCGCACATGCGGGCGATGCACTCGCGCTCGAGACGGTCGAATGCTTCTGCGGGATTCTCGGCGCGTTCGCGGGCAGCGTCGCGCTGACGCTCGGCGCGCTTGGCGGCGTGTACATCGGCGGCGGTGTCGCGCTGAAGCTCGGCGAACTGTTCACGCGCTCGTCGTTCCGCGCGCGCTTCGAGGCAAAAGGCCGCTTCACGCACTACCTCGAGAACATCCCGACCTACCTGATCACCGCCGAATACCCGGCGTTCCTCGGCGTGTCGGCGATCCTCGCGGAGCAGCTGTCGAACCGCTCGGGCGGTGCGTCGTCGGCCGTGTTCGAGCGGATCCGCCAGATGCGCGACGCGCTGACGCCAGCCGAGCGTCGCGTCGCCGATCTCGCGCTGAACCACCCGCGCTCGATCATCAACGATCCGATCGTCGACATCGCACGCAAGGCCGACGTGAGCCAGCCGACGGTGATCCGCTTCTGCCGCTCGCTCGGCTGCCAGGGGCTGTCCGACTTCAAGCTGAAGCTCGCCACCGGCCTTACCGGCACGATCCCGATGAGCCACAGCCAGGTGCATCTTGGCGACACGGCGACCGACTTCGGCGCGAAGGTGCTCGACAACACGGTGTCCGCGATCCTGCAGCTGCGCGAGCATCTGAATTTCGAGCACGTCGAGAACGCGATCGAGATCCTGAACGGCGCGCGGCGCATCGAGTTCTACGGGCTCGGCAACTCGAACATCGTCGCGCAGGACGCGCATTACAAGTTCTTCCGCTTCGGGATCCCGACGATCGCTTACGGCGACCTGTACATGCAGGCCGCATCGGCCGCACTGCTCGGCAAGGGCGACGTGATCGTCGCGGTGTCGAAGTCGGGACGCGCGCCCGAGCTGCTGCGCGTGCTCGACGTCGCGATGCAGGCCGGTGCGAAGGTGATCGCGATCACGTCGAGCAACACGCCGCTCGCGAAGCGTGCGACCGTCGCGCTCGAAACCGACCACATCGAGATGCGCGAATCGCAGCTGTCGATGATCTCGCGGATCCTGCATCTGCTGATGATCGACATCCTCGCGGTCGGCGTCGCGATCCGCCGTGCGTCGACGAACGGCGACCTGCCCGAGGCCGTCGCCCAGGCGAAGGCCCGCGCGAGCGACGACGAAACGGCCGACGTGCTCGACTGGCTGAGCCACGGCGCATCGCCGGCGGCGAAGGACGTCGCGCGGGATTGACGCGGTGCGGCAGCAGCCGCTTCCCGCGTTCGAAACGAAAACGCCACCGGCGCAGCGCGCGCGGTGGCGTTTTTCATTCCGCCGTCAGGACGCGGTTCACGCGCCCGCCTTGACGGGCCGTCCGTGCCAGCGCAGCACGAGGTAGCGGCCGGCGAAACACAGCACGCCCGAAATGCCGATCGTCACGCCCATCGCGAACGGCGTGCCGTCCGCGAGTGCGCCGATCGCGACGCTCGCGAGCGCGCCGAGCGCCAGCTGCATCGCGCCGAACACGGCCGCCGACGCGCCCGCGTTGTGCGGATAGCGATGCATGAGGTCGGTCGTGCAGTTCGCGGACAGGATCCCGACCACGCCGACGACGAAGAACAGGCACACGACGATCGACCACAGCCCGCCCCACCCCGTCAGCGCGACGAGCGCGACCGCGAGCGACGCGATGCAGCTCACGAGCGACGCGGCCGCGATGATGCGCAGCGAGCCGAGGCGGCCGACGAGCCGTGTGTTCGCGAAGTTGCCGATCATGATGCCGACGACGTTCAGGCCGAACAGCAGCCCGTAGTGCTGCGGCGACACGTGGAAATACTCGATGTACACGAATGGCGTGGCGGTGATGTACGAGAACATCGACGCAAATGCCATCCCGCCGCACAGCATGTGGCCCCAGGCGACGGGATCGGACAGGATGCGCCCGTACGACGCAAACGACGCGAGCACGGCCGCGCTCTTGCGCCGCTCCTTCGGCCAGGTTTCGGGCACGCGCAGGTACGCGGTCGCCGCGCACACCGCGCCGAACACGGCCAGCACGACGAACACCCCGCGCCAACCGGAGAAGCGCAGGATCTGCCCGCCGATCAGCGGCGCGAGCAACGGCCCGACCGCGGTGACGATCGCGACCATCGACAGCACCTTCGCCGCGTCGGTCGGCTCGTGCGCGTCACGCGCGATCGCTCGCGACAGCACCGACGCCGCGCCGGCGCCGAGCGCCTGCAGGAAGCGCACGAGGATCAGCATGTCGATCGAAGTCGACACGAAGCAGCCGATGCTCGCGAGCGTGAACAGCGCGATGCCGCCGAGCAGCACGGGGCGTCGGCCCCACGTGTCGGACAGCGGGCCGTACAGCAGCATGCCGACCGAGAAGCCGGCCATGAAGCTCGTCAGCGTGCGCTGCGCGGCGCCGGGACTGACGGAGAAGCCGTCGGCGATCGACGGCAGGCTCGGCAGGTACATGTCGGTAGCGATCGGCCCGCAGGCGGCGAGCGCGCCGAGCAACAGGATCAGCCGGGCATCGGGCCGGCGTCGGATGACGTGAGACATGGGTATCCGGAATGGAGCCCGCGCGCATCGGGGCGCGCGTGGCGGTGAAGACGGGAGGCCGCGCCGCGAACGGCGCGCCCAGGCCCATGATTGTACGCGCAACTTTTTTACGCGCTGGCGGCGTGAGTACGCGGCGGGCCGAACGGTACCGGTGTGGCGCCCGCCACGCGGGATCGCGCACGGGGATTCGATTAAGCTTGCAGCTCCTCGCCCCTCTTGTCTGACCAATACGGACACACGACCGAACCGATGACCGCTTTCCTGTTGATCTGGAGCCCCAAAAAATGGCCGTGGCCCGAACTGCCCGACGTCGCTGCACGCGTGAAGGCCGGCGCGGCCGTGCATGACGTGTGGGGCTGCGGCTTCGCACGCGGCATCCTGCCGGGCGACCGTGTATTCCTGCATCGCGTCGCGAAGGAGCCCAAGGGCGTATTCGGCTCCGGCTACGTGACGCGTGCGCCGTACGAGGTGCCCGATCCGTCGACGAAGCGCGGCTACCGGCTGTGCATCGACTTCGTCTACGACTGGCTGGTCGACGCACACCAGGACGTGGTGATCGCGCGCGACGCGCTGCGCGTCCATCCGTACTCGGTGCAGACCTGGGACGCGCAGAGCTCCGGCACGGTAATCAAGCCGATGGTCGAAGGCCCGCTCGAGAAGCGCTGGGCCGAGCTGACCGGCAAGCGCAAGCCGCCCCCCTTGCCGGATCGATAACGGGGCCGAATCGCCCCCTCTTCCTTCCCGATCTGCGCGATCCCTCGCGCGCCGATACGCCGCAGACCGCGCCGCCGGCTCGCCGCGCGCGTCTCCGGTACAATCGGACGATCGTTCCGCCCAGGCGCCGCGGCCCGTGCACAGGCCCCCGCGCCCTTCTCTCGCAGGTTTCGCTCATGTCCAACAATCAGATCCTCTTCGAACGCGCCCAGAAGACCATTCCCGGCGGCGTCAACTCGCCGGTGCGCGCATTCCGTTCGGTCGGCGGCACGCCGCGCTTCGTCGCGCGCGCGCAAGGCCCGTATTTCTGGGATGCCGACGGCAAGCAGTACATCGACTACATCGGCTCGTGGGGCCCGATGATCGTCGGCCACGTCCATCCGGAAGTGCTGTCGGCCGTGCAGAACGTGCTCGCCGACGGCTTCTCGTTCGGCGCGCCGACCGAAGCCGAGATCGAGATCGCCGAGGAAATCTGCAAGCTCGTGCCGTCGATCGAGCAGGTGCGGATGGTGTCGAGCGGCACCGAGGCCACGATGAGCGCGCTGCGTCTCGCGCGCGGCTTCACGGGCCGCAGCCGCATCGTCAAGTTCGAAGGCTGCTACCACGGCCACGCGGACAGCCTGCTCGTGAAGGCCGGCTCGGGCCTGCTGACGTTCGGCAACCCGACGTCGGCCGGCGTGCCTGCCGACATCGCGAAGCACACGACCGTCCTCGAATACAACAACGTCGCCGCGCTCGAAGAAGCATTCGGCGCGTTCGGCGACGAGATCGCCGCCGTGATCGTCGAGCCGGTCGCGGGCAACATGAACCTCGTGCGCGGCACGCCCGAATTCCTGAACGCGCTGCGCGCGCTGTGCACGAAGCACGGCGCCGTGCTGATCTTCGACGAAGTGATGTGCGGGTTCCGCGTCGCGCTCGGTGGCGCGCAGGCTTACTACGGGATCACGGCCGACCTCACCTGCCTCGGCAAGGTGATCGGCGGCGGGATGCCGGCTGCCGCGTTCGGCGGCCGCCGCGACATCATGGCCCACCTCGCGCCGCTCGGCGGCGTCTACCAGGCCGGCACGCTGTCGGGCAACCCGATCGCGGTCGCGGCGGGCCTGAAGACGCTGCAGCTGATCCAGGCGCCGGGTTTCTACGACGCGCTCACCGCGCAGACGAAGCGTCTCGCCGACGGCCTCGCGGCCGAAGCGCGTGCGGCCGGCGTGCCGTTCGCGGCCGACTCGATCGGCGCGATGTTCGGCCTCTACTTCGCCGAACGCGTGCCGACCAGCTTCGCCGAAGTGACGAAGAGCGACACCGAGCGCTTCAACCGCTTCTTCCACCTGATGCTCGACGAAGGCGTGTACTTCGCGCCGTCCGCGTACGAGGCCGGCTTCGTGTCGAGCACGCACGACGACGCGGTGATCGACGCGACGCTCGCGGCCGCGCGCCGCGCCTTCGCGGCACTCGCTGCCTGACCCGGGTCCGCGCGCATGTTTTCGGATATCGATTTCGCCCACATGGAGCGCGCGCTCGCGCTCGCCGCGCGCGGCATGTATACGACGGCGCCGAACCCGCGTGTCGGCTGCGTGATCGTCAAGGACGGCGACGTGATCGGCGAAGGCTTCACGCAGCCGGCGGGCCAGGATCACGCTGAAGTGCAGGCGTTGAAGGACGCGCGTGCACGCGGCTACGACGTCGCCGGTTCGACCGTCTACGTGACGCTCGAGCCGTGCAGCCATTTCGGCCGCACGCCGCCGTGCGCAAACGCGCTGATCGACGCGCGCGTCGCGAAGGTCGTCGCCGCGATGGAAGACCCGAACCCGCAGGTGTCGGGACGCGGCCTCGGGATGCTGCGCGACGCGGGCATCGACGTGCGCTGCGGGCTGCTCGCGCATGAAGCCGGTGAGCTGAACATCGGCTTCGTGTCGCGGATGACGCGCGGCCGCCCGTGGGTGCGGATGAAGACCGCCGCGTCGCTCGACGGCCGCACCGCGCTGCCGTCCGGCGAAAGCCAGTGGATCACCGGCGAGGCCGCGCGCCTCGACGGGCACGCGTGGCGTGCCCGCGCCTGCGCGATCCTCACCGGCATCGGCACCGTGCGTGAAGACAATCCGCTGCTGACCGTACGCGGCATCGACACGCCGCGCCAGCCGCAGCGCATCCTGGTGGACAGCCGCCTCGACCTGCCGCTCGATGCGCGGCTGCTCGAAGGCGCGCCGCTGCTGATCTTCTGCGGACGGCTCGACGCCGCCAGTGAATTACGCGCGAACGTGCTGAAGGCGCGCGGCGCGGAAATCGTGCCGATCGCGAATGCGCAAGGCAAGGTCGACCTGCCCGCGATGCTGGCGGCGCTCGGCGCGCGCGGCGTCAACGAGCTGCACGTCGAGGCCGGCCACAAGCTGAACGGCTCGCTGCTGCGCGAGCAGTGCGTCGACGAATTGCTCGTCTACCTCGCGCCGAGCCTGCTGGGCGCCGATGCGGCCGGCATGTTCGACCTCGCCGCGCCGGCGAGCCTCGAGGCACGCACGCGGCTGTCGTTCCACGGGTTCGAGCGGGTCGGCGACGATCTGCGCATCCTCGCGCGCTTCGCGCCGCCCGACGCCACGCACTGAACGGGATCGTCACGATGTTTGCCGGCAGTGTCGCGACCGTCGGCCGTATCGAATCGATCCAGCCGCTCGGCGCGTCGGTCGATGCGGGCGGGCGCCTCACCGTGCAGGCCGGTGACAAGGTCAATCTCGAAGTCGACATGATCGCGCGCTACGTCGAACGAATGCTGTCGACGTAGCAGGGCGTGCATCAGGACTGATTGCGCGGGCGGCCCCCGAATCACGAACGGCCGCCGCTTTGCGCCATCCTTCGCGCCGTCGCCCGCAGGCGGTCACGCGTCTGCCTCCTCCCCTCCCGCGCGCGCCAGAATCGTCCCGAGCAACTGCCGTACATGCTCGCGCGCCGCGCGCTCCGCACCTTCCGCATCGCGCCTCGCGATCATGTCGAGCACATGCCGGTGTTCGGCAACGTTCCCGCCCAGCCGCGCCCAGTCGTCCATCGGACTCGCGCCGCCCGAACACATCGTCTGCACCTGCGCATACAGCGCCCTGAGCGATGTCTCGATCGTCGTATTGCGGGCGGTCGCGAGCAGCCCGTGATGGAAATCGAGGTTGGCGATGCGGTAGGCGTCGCCATCTCGCGTATCGACCGCCTTCGCCTGCCGCGTCAACGCTTCATCCAGCGCCGCGTGATCGTCGGGCGTCATGCGCTGTGCGGCCAGGCGTGCGGCCATTCCCTCGAGCGCCTCCCGCGCCTCGAAGATGGCCACGATCCGCGCGCGGTCGAACGCGATGACGAACACGCCCTGGCGCGGCACGACCTGCAGCAGCCCCTCCGCTTCCAGGCGCGAAACCGCCGCCCACACGGGCGAGCGGCTGATGCCGAGATCGCGCGACAGCGCTTCGATGCTGATCTTCTCGCCCGCCGCGAAGCGCGCTTCGTCGACCAGCATCTCGCGGATCGCCCCGTACGCGTCGCGCCCCAGTGTCGTGCGCTCGAGCGTCGCGCGCGTCATGCCGGCCTCCGGCGACGCGCGACGTGGAGCCCCTTGCCGACCGGCACGAGCGTCGTGTCAAACTCCCGCGTTGCGTCGACCGCGGCGAGATAGCCGGCGATTTCGTCCGGATGGGACAGCGCGTTGTCCGCGACGAGCAGCGCGTCGGCCGTCAGCTTCGGCAACAGGTGCGCGAGCTGCTGCGGCGCGCTCACGCGATCGGCATCGAAGAACACGCAGTCGAACGGGCCCGTCACGGCCGCGCAGACCTGCGTCGCATCGCCTTCGATCACCTGCGCCCAGTCCTGCAGCGACGCCGCGCGCAGGTTGGCCCTCGCCTGCCCGGCCTTGTCGGACGAGTACTCGACGGTGACGAGCGGCTGCCCGTCCGTTTCGCGCAGCGCATGGGCGAGCCAGATCGCGCTGTAACCATTGGACGTACCGATCTCGAGCACGCGCCTGCGCCGTGCGCCGGTGACGAGCAGGTACAGCAGTTCGGCCGTGGCCGGCTCGAGGTTGA
Organism: Burkholderia sp. Se-20378; assembly: GCF_017104665.1. Lineage (NCBI taxonomy): Bacteria > Pseudomonadati > Pseudomonadota > Betaproteobacteria > Burkholderiales > Burkholderiaceae > Burkholderia > Burkholderia sp. Se-20378. The sequence goes on from NZ_JAAGPG010000125.1 coordinate 8,608, forward strand.
GCATCTTGCGGCTGCGGTCGTCCGTCCGCGCATCGTTTTCCTGGCCGAAGGACGCCAGCCGGGCAAGGACGGCCGACACGGCGCTGTCGAGTTCGATCATGGGAGTCTCCGTGGCTTCATATTTCGTGTTTCGTGTTTCGTGTTTCATGATACGACTTTTTCCGGATCGACACGTGATACCGGTGAGGCCCCGCATTCCGGTGCAATCGGGACGACTGCATGACATCCACCGGCCAGCCGCTCATCCGGCACCTGGCCGAATGGCCAACGACGCGCACGGGTCATGCCACCGCGCTAAGATGCGTCGACAGCGGATTCAACGCCGCAACGCACGGCGTGCTGCGTACCGGTCACCCTCTTCCTCAAGGAGTCGTCCCCATGTCCATCTCGATGTACCAGGCTTCGCTGCCCGTGCTGATCCGTGGCCTGACCAACCTGCAGCACATCCTCGGCAAGGCGCAGGCGCATGCCGCCGAAAAGCAGATCGATCCGTCGGTGTTCGTCGGCGCCCGCCTGTACCCGGACATGCTGCCGCTCGTCCGCCAGGTCTACATCGCGACCGACACGGCCAAGGGCTGCGCCGCGCGCCTCGCCGATGTCGAGATCCCGAGCTACCCGGACGTCGAGCAGACCTTCGACGAACTGCACGCACGCGTCCAGAAAACGATCGACTACCTGAAAGGCTTCGACGCCGCGCAGATCGACGGCAGCGAGGCGCGCCAGATCGTGCTGAAGATGCGCGTCGGCCCGATCGAGTTCAGCGGCCAGTCTTACCTGCTGAATTTCGTGCTGCCCAATTTCTTCTTCCACGTGACGACCGCGTACGACATCCTGCGCCACAGCGGCGTCGAGCTCGGCAAGCTCGACTATCTGGGCGGGCGCGACCAGCACGCGTGACGCACGGCCGGGCCCAGCCCGGCCCCCTCCGCACCCGCGTGCGGGCAACGTACGACGGCCGCGCCAGGCCTGCCGCGCAAGCCGGCGCAGCGCTTTCCGGAGCGCTCGCCGGCCGCGCGCGACCCATGCCAGCCGAAACGTCGTCCGGCTGGCGTAAAATACGCACTTTCCTCTTTCACGCCCCCTTATGACGCTCGCCTCCACGCTCGACATCATCGCCGAGCTGAAAGCCGGCCGGATGGTGATCCTGGTCGACGAAGAAGACCGCGAAAACGAGGGCGACCTCGTGATCGCCGCCGAATTCGTCACGCCGGAAGCGATCAACTTCATGGCCAAGTACGGCCGCGGCCTGGTTTGTCTGACGTTGACGCAGGAACGCTGCAAGCAGCTGCACCTGCCGCTGATGACCTACCGCAACGGCACGCAGTACGGCACCGCCTTCACGGTCAGCATCGAAGCGGCCGAAGGCGTGACGACCGGCATCTCGGCCGCCGACCGTGCGCACACGATCGCCACGGCGGTCGCGCACGACGTGCGCCCCGAGCACATCGTACAGCCGGGCCATGTGTTCCCGATCATGGCGCAGCCGGGTGGCGTGCTCGTCCGCGCGGGCCATACCGAGGCCGGTTGCGACTTCACCGCGCTTGCGGGCCTCACGCCGGCCGCGGTGATCTGCGAGATCATCAAGGACGACGGCACGATGGCGCGCCTGCCCGACCTGATCGAGTTCGCGCAGGAACACAATCTGAAGATCGGCACGATCGCCGACCTGATCCAGTACCGCAGCCGCACCGAATCGATCATCGAGCGGATCGCCGAGCGCACGATGCAGACCGCGCACGGCACGTTCCGCGCGGTGCTGTACCGCGACCAGCCTAGCGGCTCGCCGCACATCGCGCTGGTGCGCGGTGCGCCGTCGCCGGACGTCGATACGCCGGTGCGCGTGCACGAGCCGCTGTCGGTGCTCGACCTGCTCGAGACGAGCGTGTCCACGCACTCGTGGACGCTCGACGCCGCAATGCGCGAGATCGCGGAACGCGACCTCGGCGTGATCGTGCTGCTCAACTGCGGCGACACGAAGGAACACCTGATCGACGTCTTCAAGGCGTTCGACGAGGAAGAAAAGGCCGCCGCGCTCAAGCGCCGGCCGGTTGATTTCAAGACGTTCGGCATCGGCGCGCAGATCCTGCGCGATGTCGGCGTCAGCAAGATGCAGGTGCTGTCGAATCCGCGCAAGCTGGGCAGCATGTCCGGCTACGGCCTGGAAGTCACGGGCTTCATTCCGATGCCCGGCGGCGAAGCCAAGTCCTGCCCGGCGTCCAACGCGTAACCCGCCACGGCGCTTTCGCCCTATAACCGTTCATCCACACCACGGACAAGATCATGGAAATCGGACAATACCAACCGAATCTCGAAGGCGACGGCCTGCGTATCGGCATCGTGCAATCGCGCTTCAACGAGCCCGTGTGCAACGGCCTCGCCGACGCGTGCGTCGAGGAACTGGAGCGCCTCGGCGTCACCGGTGAAGACGTGCTGCTCGTGTCGGTGCCCGGCGCGCTGGAAATCCCGCTCGCGCTGCAAAAGCTCGCGGAAAGCGGCCAGTTCGACGCGCTGATCGCACTCGGCGCAGTGATCCGCGGCGAGACCTACCACTTCGAACTCGTGTCGAACGAGAGCGGCGCGGGCATCACCCGCATCGGCCTCGACTTCAACCTGCCGATCGCGAACGCGGTCCTGACGACCGAAAACGACGAGCAGGCCGTCGCGCGCATGACCGAAAAGGGTCGTGACGCCGCACGCGTCGCCGTCGAGATGGCCAACCTGACGATGGCGCTCGACCAACTCGGCGATGACGACGAGGACGAGGAAGAAGACGAAGACGACGAAGAGGAGCGCGCATGAAGAAGAGCGCCCGCCGACAATCGCGCGAGCTGGCGACGCAGGGGCTGTACCAGTGGCTGCTGTCGAACGCGTCCTCCGGTGAGATCGACGCGCAACTGCGTGGCGCGCTCGGTTACGACAAGGCCGACAAGGAGCTGCTCGACGCGATCCTGCACGGCGTGATCCGCGAGCACGCCACGCTCGTCGAAGCGCTGACGCCGTCGCTCGACCGCCCGATCGACCAGCTGTCGCCGGTCGAACGCGCCGTGCTGCTGATCGCGACGTTCGAGCTCACGCACCACGTCGAAACGCCGTACCGCGTGATCATCAACGAAGCTGTCGAACTCGCGAAGACGTTCGGCGGCTCCGACGGCTACAAGTACGTGAACGGCGTGCTCGACAAGCTCGCCGCGAAGCTGCGCCCCGCCGAAACGCAGGCGCGCCGCAACGGCTGAACCCGTTGGTCCGGAACGGGCGCATACGCGCCCGTTTTTTCTTTTGCCTCGCCTCCCTCGCCCTGCCCGCCCGATGAATACCGCCACCGATTCGCTCGTCAGACTCGCCGCACGCGTCGACGCGATCCAGCCCTTCTACGTGATGGAATTGATGAAGGAGGCACAGCGTCTCGAGTCCTCGGGGCGCGATGTTATCCACATGGGTATCGGCGAGCCGGATTTCACTGCGCCGGAGCCGGTTGTCGAAGCGGCTGCGGCCGCGCTGCGCCGTGGCGTCACCCAATATACGAGCGCACTCGGCATTGCGCCGCTGCGCGAGGCGATCGCCGCGCACTACGCGCGTGCCTACGGCCTCACGATCAGTCCGGAACGGATCGTCGTGACGGCCGGCGCGTCGGCCGCGCTGCTGCTCGCGTGCCTCGCGCTCGTCGGGCGTGACGACGAGGTGCTGATGCCCGACCCGTCGTATCCGTGCAACCGGCACTTCGTCGCGGCGGCCGAAGGCCGCGCGGTGCTCGTGCCGAGCGGCCCGGACGCGCGCTTTCAGCTCACCGAGGATGACGTCCGTACGCGCTGGGGCGACCGCACGCGCGGCGTGCTGCTCGCCTCGCCGTCGAACCCGACCGGCACGTCGCTCGAACCCGACGAACTGAAGCGGATCGTCGAAGCCGTGCGCGCACGCGGCGGCTTCACGATCGTCGACGAGATCTACCAGGGGCTCAGCTACGACGCGGCGCCCGTGTCGGCGCTGTCGTTCGGCGACGACGTCGTCACCGTGAACAGCTTCTCCAAGTATTTCAGCATGACGGGCTGGCGGCTCGGCTGGCTGGTCGTGCCGCCCGCGCTGGTCGGCACGTTCGAGAAGCTGGCGCAGAACCTGTTCATCTGCCCGTCCGCGCTCGCGCAGCACGCGGCGCTCGCGTGCTTCGAGCCGGCCGCGCTCGACATCTACGAAGCACGCCGGCTCGAATTCAAGCGCCGCCGCGACTTCATCGCACCGGCGCTCGAACGGCTCGGCTTCACGGTGCCCGTGATGCCGGACGGCGCGTTCTATGTATATGCGCACTGCGGCGGCGTCGCCCACCCGGCGGCCGGCGACAGCGCCGCGCTCACGACGGCGATGCTGCACGACGCGGGGGTCGTGCTGGTGCCCGGCATGGACTTCGGCGTCCATGCGCCGCGCGACTATATCCGCCTGTCCTATGCGACGGCCTACTCGCGGCTCGAGGAAGCGGTCGACCGACTCGCGACCCTGTTCGGGCAGCACTGACACGCGGCTGCCGTGGCGGCCATTCCGCACACCGCACAAACAAAAAGGCACCCGGATCGGGTGCCTTTTTCCATTCCTGCCTGCCGGAGGTGTGCGTAAGTTACGCGCCCAGCTCCGAACGGTCGCCGTGCGCCTGCTTCGCGGTATCGACGCTCGCGTCGTCCTGCGACGTGGCTTCCTTCGATGCCGTCGACTTCGCCGAGGTTTCGAGCGTCGCATGCACGCGCTTCGCGCCGCCTGCGGCTGCCGCCGTCACGGCAGCGGCCGTGACGATCGGCTTCGCCGGCGCCTGCGGTGCATTGACCGGCACGCTACGGCCACGCGCGACGTCACGCAGGCGACCGCGCTCGGCCATCACCTTCGAACCGTAGCCGTTGTCCTCGGGGTTCGTCGAGCCGTTGTACATGCGCAGGCCGGTCGCGAGCGAGCCGCCACGTGCGATGCAGTCCTTCAGCACGAGTGCGCCGACCTGGAGGTTCGCGAGCGGCTGCAGCGCGGTATCGGTGCCGCCGAAATACTCGAACTTGTCGGAATGAACCTTCGACATGACCTGCATCAGGCCCTTCGCGCCGACGCCGCTTTCGGCGTACGGGTTGAAGCCCGATTCGATCGCCATCACGGACAGCAGCAGCAGCGGATCGAGGCCAACGTCACGGCCGGTCTGGAACGCAGCCTTGACGAGCTGGCCGAGCGGCTCCTGGGCGACGCGGTAACGGCGCGACAGGTAGGTCGCGACGAGCGCCTGTTCGCGATTCGATGCGAGTGCACGGTCGTCACGCGCATCGGCTGCCACGCGCTGGGTCGGGATCAGCTTCGCAAGCGCGACGGGCGACGGGCCGTTGCGGGCCGGATCGGACGCATCGCCCTGCGCGGCGGCGGCTTCCGGTGCGACGTCGAGGCCGACCGCAAGCGCGTCCGTTTCGGGGCTGTTGTCTTCCTGCTGCGGCTGCGCGCCGGCGGGCGCGAAGTTCGGCAGCGGATGGCCGGTCAGCAGACGGGCCGGGCCAGCTTGCACGGCCGCGGATACGACCGGCATCAGCTTCGCGGCAAGCGTACCGCGGACGGTTGGCAGCAGCCACAGTGCAAGCGCAACTGCGACAGCGAGACAGCCGACAACGCTGAATAGATGGTGACTGACACGCGTCCCGCGACGCAGCATGCTGCGCACGAACTGCGCATGCTGCTCACTAGGACGCCACGATAACCAAGCGTTCATTCAGATCATCTCCCATGAACATGACTCGTGCGGCTCGCTCAGCTCGATGGCGAGACAGGTAACGCGCCGCGGAATCACGACGCCGCACGCTTTGGTTGGGGCGTGCAAGCATCGGGGAAACGGTATAAGTACCGTTCGAGGCCACGGTGTAAGAGGGCCGGCACCTTCGCACACTGGGCGAGGCGGGCATACGCGGTGGCACCCACGCAAAAAACCAGCGTCTGGTGGCGCTGGCCGGGACTACGACTAAGGCCGTCGGATACGCCGTGCAGGATTCGGCGGACGGTGACGCGCTGCGTCAAAGATCGGTGATTGGCGGCTCGAAGCCTTTTACCCTGCAGCCAATGTGAGCGGATTCTAGCAGGGTTTTATAGATCGTCAACACTATAAAACCTTGAAATTATAACAAAAAGTAATTTAAGAGCAGTCTTCAGATCGCCAGCCCCTTGCCGTAGGGGGTTTGCGCGCAGTCGACTTTTTTCTCCGCCGGGCGGGCATGCGGCGGCACGGGTAAAATCGTCGGTCGATTCGGGGTCGCAGCCGGACGCTGCGCCCACCCATCGCTGCCCGCCTGGCGGGTGGCCCGGACCATCTTCATGAAATACAAAGACTTACGCGATTTCATCCAGCGCCTCGAGGCGCTCGGCGAACTGCGGCGCGTCACGCAGCCCGTGTCGCCCGTGCTCGAAATGACCGAGCTGTGCGACCGCGTGCTGCGCGCCGGCGGCCCTGCGCTGCTGTTCAACGCACCGACCGGCTACGACTTTCCGGTGCTCGGCAACCTGTTCGGCACGCCGCGCCGCGTCGCGCTCGGCATGGGCGTCGATGCGGGCGACGACGCCGCGCTCGATTCGCTGCGCGATCTCGGGCGCCTGCTGTCCGCGCTGAAGGAACCCGATCCGCCGAAGAGCCTGAAGGACGCCGGCAAGCTGCTGTCGCTCGCGAAGGCCGTGTGGGACATGGCGCCGAAGTCGGTGTCGTCGCCACCGTGCCAGGAGATCGTCTGGGAAGGCAACGACGTCGACCTGAACAGGCTGCCAATCCAGACCTGCTGGCCCGGCGATGCGGGGCCGCTCGTCACGTGGGGCCTGACGGTCACGCGCGGGCCGAACAAGTCGCGGCAGAATCTTGGGATCTACCGTCAGCAGTTGATCGGCCGCAACAAGCTGATCATGCGCTGGCTCGCGCATCGCGGCGGCGCGCTCGACTTCCGCGAATTCGCGCTGCAGAACCCCGGCAAGCCGTACCCGGTCGCCGTCGTGCTCGGCGCCGATCCGGCCACGACGCTCGGCGCGGTGACGCCCGTGCCCGATTCGCTGTCCGAGTACCAGTTCGCCGGCCTGCTGCGCGGCAGCCGCACGGAGCTCGCGAAGTGCCTGACGCCCGGCGTCGACACGCTGCAGGTGCCCGCGCGCGCGGAGATCGTGCTCGAAGGCTTCATTTATCCGCAGGAAGGCGCCCCCGCCCCCGCTCCGGCTGGCGCACCGCCGCGCCCGGTCGGCAATGCATCGGCCAAGTACGAGCACGCGCTCGAAGGCCCGTATGGCGACCACACCGGCTATTACAACGAGCAGGAGTGGTTCCCGGTGTTCACCGTCGAGCGCATCACGATGCGCCGCGACGCGATCTACCACTCGACCTACACGGGCAAGCCGCCTGACGAGCCCGCGGTGCTCGGCGTCGCGCTCAACGAAGTGTTCGTGCCGCTGCTGCAGAAGCAGTTCACCGAGATCACCGACTTCTACCTGCCGCCCGAAGGCTGCAGCTACCGGATGGCCATCGTCCAGATGAAGAAGAGCTACGCGGGCCACGCGAAGCGCGTGATGTTCGGCGTGTGGAGCTTCCTGCGGCAGTTCATGTATACGAAGTTCATCGTGGTCGTCGACGAGGACGTGAACATCCGCGACTGGAAGGAAGTGATCTGGGCGATCACGACGCGCGTCGACCCCGTGCGCGACACCGTGATGGTCGACAGCACGCCGATCGACTATCTCGACTTCGCGTCGCCGGTTGCCGGCCTCGGTTCGAAGATGGGGCTCGACGCGACCAACAAGTGGCCCGGCGAGACCAACCGCGAATGGGGCCGCCCGATCGAGATGGACGCGGCCGTGAAGGCGCGCGTCGACCAGCTCTGGCAGGAGATCGGTCTCTGACACCACGTGGCCGGCGCCTGCCGGCCTGTGGACTGCCATCGCCACAAGAACGACGAAGATGACTTTTCCGCCCGCCTCCATGCTGTCCGACGGTTTCTTTCTGTCGCTGTCGCTGTGTCTCGACATCGGCCTCGTCAATGTCGCGATGCTGTCGCTGACGCTGTCGCACGGCTTCCGGCCGGGCTTCTGGCTCGGCATCGGCTCGTGCGTCGGCGATCTCGTCTATGCGGCGCTCGCGCTCGCAGGGATGGCCGTGCTGCTGCAGTTCGAGCCGGTGCGCTGGATCGTGTGGATCGGCGGTGGCGCCGTGCTGCTGTTCCTCACGTGGAAGATGGCGCGCGAAGCGCTCACGCCGGCCAAGGCGGCCGGCGACGATGCCGAGGACACGCCTCAGCCGCGCGCGAGTGCGCGGCGCAGTTTCCTGCGCGGGATGCTGCTCGCGATGTCGTCGCCGAGCGCGATCCTGTGGTTCGCGGCGGTCGGTGGCGCGCTGATCGCGAAGGCCGGCGCGACCACGCCGGCCACCGCGTCGGTGTTCCTGTCGGGCTTTTTCCTCGGCGGCCTCGCATGGACGCTCTTCATGTGCACGCTCGCGAGCCAGGGCCGCAAGCGCGCGGGCGCCGGGCTGATGCGCGCGTGTCACATCGCGTCGGCGCTGCTGTTCGCGTATTTCTCGTACAGCGTGATCGTCGGCGGCTACCGCGACCTGATCGTGCACACGGTGTAATCGCAGCCGGCCCGCACGGGTAGCCCACCGAAGTCAGGCGGCGGGCTCCAAAGAAAAAACGGCGCAGCGCCCCTCGCGGGACGTTGCGCCGTTTTGCCAAGCGCGGTCAAGCCGCGCGGCACGAATCAGCGACGCCAGTAACCGTGATGGCCCCAGCCGCCACCATAGTAGCCATGACGCCAGTACGGACGGCCATAGTAGCCACCGACGACCACGGCGGGCGGCGGCGCGTAGTAGGCCGGCGCCGGTGCGTAATAGACGGGCGGAGGCGGCGGCGCGTAGTACACGGGCGGCGGCGGTGCATAGACGGGATACGCGGGCGCGACCGGGATACCGATGCCGACCCCGATCGACACGTGAGCCTGCGCAGCGCTTGCGGCACCCAGGCCCAGCGCGGCGGCGGCGATGAACGGAATGAGCTTTTTCACTTCGATTCTCCTGCTGGAGCGGTATTTTATGCGCCCCTGTCGGCAACGGCGGGCATGCACGTCGCATGGAAGCAATGTAGCGAAAACCCGCCCCTCGCGTATCGTGCATTTGTTGCAAATTGCAATTGCACGCGGGCGAAGGCGCCGTGTGGCGTGGCTCGCAGCATCGGCGGGGACCCTTGCGGGTCGAGCGATTCCGTCCGACGAGTCGGGTCGCAACATCATGGCCGGTCAGTCTTACCGGATACGGCGCGCGCAGCAGGCACGCAACCGTAATGAACGATTACAAATTTGAGACAAGATGCCGACATTTCAAGCCGGATACGGGGGCGATATGTTTCGGGGTCGGATTCGACGATCGTGAATCGACCGTGACGCCGGGCGCCGATCCACGCGTCGAACGCGCCGCCTACCGGTCATCCATGCACGTGTCCGCGCGGACAGGCGCCTTTCGCGGCCCCGCCGTCATTCCTGCGATACTGGCGGTTGCTTCGTTTTCGCTTACGTCCGTTGCCATGTCCCTCCCCGACACACCCCGCCTCGGCTTCATCGGCGCCGGCCGTCTCGCGCGCTGCGTCGCGCAGCGCTTCGCGCAGGCCGGCTTTCCGGTCGTTGCGATCGCGAGCCGCACCCCCGCGTCGGCCGCGACGCTCGCTGCGCGCATCGACGGCTGCCAGGCGGTCGACACGCCGCAGCAGGTCGTCGACGCCGCCGACCTGATCTTCCTGACGGTGCCCGACGACCATCTCGCGTCAACCGCCGCGGCGCTGCACTTCGACGCCTCGCTCGCCGCGCAGCAGGCCGTCGTTCCCTGCCGCGGCGCGTCGGCGGTCGCCCTGCTCGATCCGGCGAAGCAGCAAGGCGCGGCCACCGGCGGCTTCCATCCGCTCTACCTGTTCGGCGGCACCGACGCCGACCTCGCCCGCATCGACGGCTGCTCGGTCACGCTCGAAGCCGACGGCGCATTGCATGCGACGCTGCTGCGACTTGCTGCCGCACTCGGCTGCCATCCGCTGTCGATTCCGGCCGGCGGCCGGATGCTCTATCACGCGGCCGCGCACTACGCGGCGAGCTTCGCGCTGTGCGGGCTGGCGGAAGCGGTCGAGCTGTGGCGCGGCCTCGGTTTCGACGAAGACGCCGCGCTGCGCGCGCTGCTGCCGATGCTGGCCGGCACGATCGAAACCGCGCGCGAC
>NZ_JAAGPG010000126.1:0-234 GCF_017104665.1 Burkholderia sp. Se-20378
TAAAAAAAAAAAAAAAAAAAACAAGTACAATCCCCACAGCCGCACCCACACCCCTACCTGCCTCCAGTCCGTCGATTCACCTCTAGTCACTCATCATCTCTGTCCACCTCCCGACACACCGCACTGCCCCCCTACGCCACCACCTCCCCCCACCGCCACCACAACTCTGCCGCAGACAACCACTGCCTCACCCGACTCAACCATCACTAGATAGTCCCACCATACCAAATTCAA
>NZ_JAAGPG010001258.1:0-610 GCF_017104665.1 Burkholderia sp. Se-20378
TTGGCGTCGCGATCGAGCTGCGGGATCGACGCCATCGCGCCGACGGCCGCGATACCCTGCTTCGCCATCTGGTCGGTCTGCTGCAGTTGCGAACCCAGCGAGTTGATCTGCGCCTGCTGGCCCGACAGTGCCGTCGACAGCGTCGTCTGCACCTGCGTCAGCTGGTTCACGTTCACCGCGTCGGTGCCTTGCGTACCCGGTGCGACGTTCGTGATCTGGCGCTGCTGCGTGTCGCTACCGACCGACACCACGTTCGAGCGGCCGCCGTCCGTCGAATTCGCGCCGATCGCCACCGAGTTCGAACCCGCGGTGACGGTCGGGACGTCGGTGCCCTTGCCGTTCATGTCGGCCGCGATGCCGTTGTTGTTGGCGGCGCGCGTCGTGTTGTTGTTGATCGTCGTCGACAGCGAGTTCAACGTGTTGTTGATGTTCGTCACGCCAGTCGACAGCGAGGCCACGTTGCTGTTCGTCGTGCTCAGGCCAGTGGACAGCGAGCCGATGCCGGTCGAGGTCGACGTCGACAGCGAGTTGACGTTGCTGTTCGTCGAGCTCAGGCCCGTCGACAGCGAGTTGATCGCGGTCGAGGTCGACGTGGACAGCGAGGCCACGT
>NZ_JAAGPG010001259.1:0-595 GCF_017104665.1 Burkholderia sp. Se-20378
TTTTACCAGAAGTGGCTAGTCTAACCGCAAGGAGGACGGTCACCACGGTAGGATTCATGACTGGGGTGAAGTCGTAACAAGGTAGCCGTATCGGAAGGTGCGGCTGGATCACCTCCTTTCCAGAGCTATCTCGCAAAGTTGAGCGCTCACGCTTATCGGCTGTAAATTTAAAGACAGACTCAGGGGTCTGTAGCTCAGTCGGTTAGAGCACCGTCTTGATAAGGCGGGGGTCGTTGGTTCGAATCCAACCAGACCCACCAATGTCTTGTCTGGTGTGTCGGTGATCGTTAGCGCTTTAGCGTTTACGAGCACCCCATACCGACAGGTTGGACACCTGAGGCAAATCTGTACATGGGGGCATAGCTCAGCTGGGAGAGCACCTGCTTTGCAAGCAGGGGGTCGTCGGTTCGATCCCGTCTGCCTCCACCAATCTTCAATGACAAGCGTTCGACTTGGGTCGAATCTTTGTCATTGGCGATTGAGCCAGTCAGATGATATGAGTAAAACCATATCGGCTGTCGTTCTTTAACAATCTGGAAGAAGTAAGTAATTTGGATAGCGGAAGCGTCTTGAGATGGACGTGAAAACTATCCGG
>NZ_JAAGPG010001260.1:0-583 GCF_017104665.1 Burkholderia sp. Se-20378
TCAAGGCGGGCGGCAAGGCGATCGGCGTCGCGATGGACGTGACGAACGAGGAAGCCGTGAACAGCGGTATCGACAAGGTGGCCGAAACGTTCGGCTCGGTCGACATCCTCGTGTCGAACGCGGGCATCCAGATCGTCAACCCGATCGAGAACTACTCGTTCTCCGACTGGAAGAAGATGCAGGCGATTCACGTCGACGGCGCGTTCCTGACGACCAAGGCCGCGCTCAAGCACATGTACAAGGACGATCGCGGCGGTGTCGTGATCTACATGGGTTCGGTGCACTCGCACGAAGCGTCGCCGCTGAAGTCGGCCTACGTGACGGCCAAGCACGGCCTGCTCGGTCTGGCGCGCGTGCTGGCGAAGGAAGGCGCGAAGCACAACGTGCGCTCGCACGTCGTGTGTCCGGGCTTCGTGCGTACGCCGCTGGTCGACAAGCAGATTCCGGAGCAGGCGAAGGAGCTCGGCATCAGCGAAGACGAAGTGGTGAAGAAGGTGATGCTCGGCAATACGGTCGACGGCGTGTTCACGACCGTCCAGGACGTCGCGCAGACGGTGCTGTTCCTGTCGGCCTTCCCGAGCGC
>NZ_JAAGPG010001261.1:0-440 GCF_017104665.1 Burkholderia sp. Se-20378
CGAACGCGGTGTTCGCGGGCAGCGTGCCGTACCTGAAGCTGGCGGGCGTGGTGCTGTGCGGGTGGCAGATGGGCCGCGCGCTGGTGGCGGCGCACGCGAACCGCGCGAGCGACCCGGCGTTCTTCGACGCGAAGATCGCGATCGTGCAATGCTATGCGGAGCACGTGCTGGTGCAGGCGGGCGCGTTCGAAGCGTCGATCGTCGGCACGAAGGGCAACGAGGGCGTGCTCGCGTTGACGGAAGACCAGTTCTGACCGGCTGACGGTCGGGACGCAGGAGGAGACAGGATTTTGACCACACAGGACTTGCTCGCGCAATACGGCCCGCGCGAATCGATGGAATACGACGTCGTGATCGTCGGCGGCGGCCCCGCCGGGCTGTCGGCGGCGATCCGGCTCAAGCAGCTGGCCGCCGAGAAAGGCACCGAAATCGGCGTGTGC
>NZ_JAAGPG010001262.1:0-398 GCF_017104665.1 Burkholderia sp. Se-20378
CCGGATAGTTTTCACGTCCATCTCAAGACGCTTCCGCTATCCAAATTACTTACTTCTTCCAGATTGTTAAAGAACGACAGCCGATATGGTTTTACTCATATCATCTGACTGGCTCAATCGCCAATGAGAAAAACTCGAACCAAACTTCATTCGAATGTTTGTCATTGATGATTATCGAAAGCGGCCGGCATTATAACCGATTAAACCGCTAACAGACAGTCTTTCTGTCTTTATCAACAGCCGATAAGCGTGAGCGCTCAACTTTGCGAGAAGCTCTGGAAAGGAGGTGATCCAGCCGCACCTTCCGATACGGCTACCTTGTTACGACTTCACCCCAGTCATGAATCCTACCGTGGTGACCGTCCTCCTTGCGGTTAGACTAGCCACTTCTGGTAAAA
>NZ_JAAGPG010001263.1:0-363 GCF_017104665.1 Burkholderia sp. Se-20378
GCCGACCAGCGACCCTGCGATGATCAGCATCGCGTTGTTCAGCGAGAAGCCGCGTTTCCATTGTTCGCCGTACTGCGCATCCTGCCCCGTGAGCGGCCCGCTCACGCCGATCACCACCGGCTCGCCCCCCACGCGCCCCCCGCCGCCGCGGCGCCGCGGAAGCCGCCGAGGATCACGTGGAAGAACGAGCGGTTCATCGCGTGGCACATGATGTACGACAGGATCGCGCCCGACGAGCCGACCAGCGACCCTGCGATGATCAGCATCGCGTTGTTCAGCGAGAAGCCGCGTTTCCATTGTTCGCCGTACTGCGCATCCTGCCCCGTGAGCGGCCCGCTCACGCCGATCACCACCGGCTCGCCC
>NZ_JAAGPG010001264.1:0-344 GCF_017104665.1 Burkholderia sp. Se-20378
TTTCGCGAACAGCGGGCAATTGCCGGTGCGTTCGGTCTCGAGCAGCACGCCGCCGGCGAAGCCGGGCTCGGCCGGCACCGACGGCTCGAGCACCGCGCATTCGTCGGCGGAGAGCAGGCGGTACGGCCGGGGCGGGTCCGGTGGCGACGCGGATCGCGGCGAGTTCCGCGCCGAAGCGGAACTGCACGCCGTGCTCGTCGAGCGTCTGCTTGACCAGTTTCGCGAACAGCGGGCAATTGCCGGTGCGTTCGGTCTCGAGCAGCACGCCGCCGGCGAAGCCGGGCTCGGCCGGCACCGACGGCTCGAGCACCGCGCATTCGTCGGCGGAGAGCAGGCGGTACGGC
>NZ_JAAGPG010001265.1:0-343 GCF_017104665.1 Burkholderia sp. Se-20378
TGTCGACCTCGACCTCGACGGGCCTGTCGTCGGCGAACAGCTCGATCACGTCGCTGTCGACTTCGACCTCGACCGGCCTGTCGTCGGCCAACAGCTCGATCACCTCGCTGTCGACCTCGACCTCGACGGGCCTGTCGTCGGCCAACAGCTCGATCACCTCGCTGTCGACTTCGACCTCGACGGGCCTGTCGTCGGCTAACAGCTCGATCACGTCGTTGTCGACCTCGACCTCGACGGGCCTGTCGTCGGCGAACAGCTCGATCACGTCGCTGTCGACTTCGACCTCGACCGGCCTGTCGTCGGCCAACAGCTCGATCACCTCGCTGTCGACCTCGACCTCGAC
>NZ_JAAGPG010001266.1:0-328 GCF_017104665.1 Burkholderia sp. Se-20378
CTGGTCGGCGAAGCTGATCTTCAGCACCAGCACGAACGGCAGCGCGAAGAACACGGCAAGCCACAGGAACGGCACGCCGATCGCGACGCTGCGGCCCGACGGCAGGAAGCGCTGCAGCATCGCGAAGCGGCCCGGGCGGGCGCGTCCGGCGCCGGCGCTCGCGGCGCCGGACGGTACCGGCGCGGACGGATTGGAGGCGGAGGTTCTCATCGTGGCGTCCTCACTGCGTCAGCACGACGCCGCTGGCCGGCGACCACGACACGAACACGTCGTCGTTCCACGCCGGTGCGTTGTCGTTCATCAGGTGCGAGCTCGACAGGTTCGACAC
>NZ_JAAGPG010001267.1:0-302 GCF_017104665.1 Burkholderia sp. Se-20378
CGCCGAACGTCGCGAACGGCCGCGCATTCGATAACCGCCCGGCATCGACGTCGAAGTCGTACGCGAAGATCGTGCGGCGGCCGGAATCGGTGACGTACATCGTCGAGCCGTCCGGGCTCCAGCCCATTCCGTTCGCGCACGCCGCCCGCGAGCCCGTCCGGCACCCCGCGCGCGGCGCCGAACGTCGCGAACGGCCGCGCATTCGATAACCGCCCGGCATCGACGTCGAAGTCGTACGCGAAGATCGTGCGGCGGCCGGAATCGGTGACGTACATCGTCGAGCCGTCCGGGCTCCAGCCCAT
>NZ_JAAGPG010000127.1:0-18980 GCF_017104665.1 Burkholderia sp. Se-20378
CCGGTGGCCCGCGTCGCGACGGCCAACGCAGCGGCGGCCCGCGTCGCAGCAACTCCGCGTCGTAAGTACGCATGGGCGGCCACCGGCCGCCCCACGGAAGGCAGACCCGCGGATAGCCGCCCTGCCCATCCAGCCAACCGGCGCATCTGCGCCGGTTTTTTTTCGCCCCGCCCCACATTTCACGATGCGGAAAATTTTTTTGTGTCGTAAAAAATCATGCTGCGCGGCACAACCCGGGCGATTGCGGGATGGGAAAAAGCGTTTCTTATCCCGAAATAACAATTTCAAGATATTGATTTAAAACAATTAAAAATTTACCCCACCCGGCAGAAAGCCCTCTGTCCCGCTCCGGTCGATTTGCCTAGACTCTTATACAAGACCTCACGAACCGGAATCCACCGCTCCCGGCTTCGAGAACAGCCTCACCACCATCAGATTCAATCCGTCAGGCATCGCACCGCATCAAGGAGCTCATCATGTCGCGTCAGCAACAGGCACAGGAACTGCAACAGCAATGGGAAACCGATCCGCGCTGGAAAGGCATCAAGCGCAGCTACTCGGCTGAGGACGTGGTCCGCCTGCGTGGTTCGATCCCGATCGAGCACACGCTCGCCAAGCGCGGCGCGGAAAAGCTGTGGAGCCTCGTCAACAACGAGCCGTTCGTCAACGCACTCGGCGCACTGACCGGCAACCAGGCGATGCAGCAGGTGAAGGCCGGCCTGAAGGCCATCTACCTGTCGGGCTGGCAAGTGGCCGGCGACGCGAACGTCGCGGGCGAAATGTACCCGGACCAGTCGCTGTACCCGGCAAACTCGGTGCCGCTCGTCGTGAAGCGCATCAACAACACGCTGACGCGCGCCGACCAGATCCAGTGGTCGGAGGGCAAGAACCCGGGCGACGAAGGCTACGTCGATTTCTTCGCGCCGATCGTCGCTGACGCGGAAGCCGGTTTCGGCGGCGTGCTGAACGCGTTCGAACTGATGAAGGCGATGATCGAAGCCGGCGCATCGGGCGTCCACTTCGAGGACCAGCTCGCTTCGGTGAAGAAGTGCGGCCACATGGGCGGCAAGGTGCTCGTGCCGACGCGCGAGGCCGTCGCCAAGCTGTCGGCCGCGCGTCTCGCGGCCGACGTGATGGGCACGTCGACCGTGCTGGTCGCCCGCACCGACGCGGAAGCGGCCGACCTGATCACGTCCGACGTCGACGACAACGACAAGCCGTTCCTGACGGGCGAGCGCACGGTGGAAGGCTTCTTCCGCACGAAGCCGGGCATCGAGCAGGCAATCTCGCGCGGTCTCGCGTACGCGCCGTACGCCGATCTGGTCTGGTGCGAAACGGGCAAGCCGGATCTCGAGTACGCGAAGAAGTTCGCGGAAGCGATCCACAAGCAGTTCCCGGGCAAGCTGCTGTCGTACAACTGCTCGCCGTCGTTCAACTGGAAGAAGAACCTCGACGACGCGACGATCGCGAAGTTCCAGAAGGAACTCGGCGCGATGGGCTACAAGTTCCAGTTCATCACGCTGGCCGGCTTCCATGCGCTGAACTACTCGATGTTCAACCTCGCGCACGGCTATGCCCGCACGCAGATGAGCGCATTCGTCGAGCTGCAGCAGGCCGAGTTCGCGGCAGCGGACAAGGGCTTCACGGCCGTCAAGCACCAGCGCGAAGTCGGCACCGGCTACTTCGACGCGGTGACGCAGACGGTCGAGCGCGAAACGTCGACCACCGCACTGCACGGCTCGACCGAAGACGAGCAGTTCTTCGACGGCAAGAAGGTCGCGTAAGCCGAGCAGCACGACGCGCCACGCGTCATGCCGATGCCCGCCCCGTCTCGCGACGGCGCGGCATCGGCCACCGGACAACAATCAGGGAGGAGACGGCAGGCGCGCGATACCGATCGCGCGACCGGCCGCGCGGTCTGCGGGCCGCCAGCAACGACGCGCGCCGGCTCCGTCCGGCGCGCCCTTTTTCCAGGGCGCCGCCCTACCGATACACGATCACCGGAATTTTCGTATGGGTCAGCACGCGCTGCGTCTCGCTGCCGATCAGCAAGCTGCCGAGCCCGCGGCGTCCGTGGGACGCCATGAAGATCACGTCGCAGCCGCCGCGTTCGGCCGCCTCGATGATGCCGAGATACGGCGACGGATGCACGCTTGTCCAGGTGTCGCAATCGACGCCGGCCGCCTTCGCGGCCGATTCGACCTCGTCGAGGTGCGCGCGCGCCTCGCGCTCGCTACGCGCCCGAAAATCGGCAGGCGGCTCGATGATCACTTCGGAAAACGGCGAGTACGGATACTGCGGCAGACACGCGTAGGCCGTGACCCGCGCACCGACCGCGCGCGCCAGGTCGATCGCGCCGTCGATCGCCTTCTGCGACAGGTCGGAACCGTCGGTTGGAACGAGGATGTGCCGGAACATCGCGCCCTCCTTCGTCAATCGCACGCCTCACGTCGCGATCCCATCCGAGCCGGCCGCGACGCGTCGGACATGCCTCCTACGAGTGTAGTGCGCGAAATCGCCCAACCGGCGCCGGCAGCGGGTTCGCCCTCATATCGGAAACGCGCGGGCATGCGCGGCCTACTCGCCCCAATATCCGGGCTGTTCGTAGGTGTGCTTCAGGTAATCGAGAAACAACCGCACGCGCAGCGGCAGATGCCGGCGTTGCGGAAACACCGCGTGGATACCGATCGGCGGGGCGGCGAACGCGTCGAGCACGCTGACGAGCCGGCCGGCCGCGATGTCGTCGCCGACCTCCCACCACGAGCGCCACGCGAGCCCGTGGCCGTCGAGACACCACTCGTGCAGCACTGCGCCGTCCGAGCACTCCATCGTGCCGTTCACGCGGATCGACACGACCTTGTCGTCCTCCTGGAACGCCCAGCCGCGTTGCTGGTTCGCGTTTGCCGCGAGCGCGAGGCAGTTGTGCCGCGCCAGCTCGGCGAGCGTGGCCGGCGTGCCGCGCCGTGCCAGATACGCGGGAGACGCGACGCACACGCGGCGATTTTCGCCGAGCTTCAGCGACACGAGCGACGAATCGGGCAGCTCGCCGAGCCGCACCGCGCAATCGAACCCCTCGTTGACGAGGTCGACCATCCGGTCGGACAGGTCGAGCGTGACCGACACGTCCGGATGGCCAACGCTGAATTCGGGCACGAGCGGTGCAACGTGCCGCCGGCCGAAACCGGCCGGCGCAGAAATGCGCAGGTGGCCGCTCGCCTTGACGCCGCCGGCGGACACGCTCGCCTCCGCGTTCTGCATGTCGTTGATGACGCGCTGGCAATCCTCGAGGAACGCCGAGCCCTCGAACGTCAGCGTGAGCTTGCGCGTCGTGCGCACCAGCAGCTTGACGCCGAGCCGCTCCTCGAGCGCGTCGAGACGGCGACCGATGATCGCCGGTGCGACGCCTTCCGCGTGCGCGGCCGCCGACAGGCTGCCCTTCGCGGCGACCGCGGCGAACGTTTCGATCTGCTTGAACCGGTCCATGACTCGCAGGGGCGGCGCTACCGCCCTTCAAATAGCTTAAACCGCTCAAGATTAGGTAGATGAAAGTAAAAGATCAAGTGATGTTTAGCGTCTTTTTTAGCACATACGATCACGAATAGAATTCACCTGACCTCTGAAACTGGAGCGCAAGGCTATGTCGGCCACAACGACACTCTCCTCTCCCGACGCAATCCTCTTCGACGCATTCGGCACGTTGTTCGACGTGCGTGCGGTCCTGGCCGCGGCGGAACAGATGTTTCCCGGTCACGGGGAACGGTTGTCGCAGCTGTGGCGACGCAAGCAAATCGAATACTCGCAGTTGCGCACGCTCGCCGATCCGGCCGGCGCGCGCTATCGCCCGTTCCGGGACATCACGCTCGATGCGCTGCGGTTCGCCGCGCGCCGGCTCGGGCTCGCGCTGAACAGCGCGGCCGAGAAGCGGCTGATGGACGAATACGCATGCCTGTCCACCTATCCCGATACGGTGCCCGCGCTGCGCAAGCTGCGCGCGCTCGACCCGCGCCCGCCGCTCGGCATCCTGTCGAACGGCACACCGCAGATGCTGGACATCGCGATCAAGAGCGCCGGCATGTCCGGGCTGTTCGATCGCGTGCTGTCGGCCGACACCGTCCGCGCGTACAAGCCGAGCCCGGCCGCCTACGCGCTCGGCACCGACGCGTTCGGACCGAACCGGCGCGGCATCGTGTTCGTGTCGTCGAACGCGTGGGACGTCGCCGGCGCCGTCTGGTTCGGCTACACGACGTTCTGGCTCAACCGCACGGGCGCGCCCGCCGAGGAACTCGGCGCGCCACCCGACGGCACCGGCACCGGCATGGCCGACCTGCTCGCATTCCTCGCCACCCCGGCTCCGTCCGGCAGACCCGCAAACCGCACGCGCCCCAGCCCGGGTGCATGACGTTCGCAGCGCTGCCGCCTTCCCCCTTCACCGAAACCGCAACTGACCGACCAAGGAGATGAGACTCATGAGCACCCCGATCACGCTGCCGCAAGGCATGACGATCACCGGCGAAATCAAGCCGGGTTACGAAGCAATCCTGACGCCTGCCGCGCTCGAACTCGTCGCAGCGCTGCACCGCACGTTCGAGCCGCGCCGCCAGGCGCTGCTGCAGGCGCGCGTCGAACGCACGAAACGGCTCGACGCGGGCGAGCGCCCCGACTTCCTGGCCGAGACGAAGGCCATCCGCGAAGGCGACTGGAAGGTCGCGCCGCTGCCGGCCGACCTGCAATGCCGCCGTGTCGAGATCACGGGCCCCGTCGAGCGCAAGATGATCATCAATGCGCTGAACTCGGGCGCGGATTCGTACATGACGGACTTCGAGGATTCGAACGCGCCGAGCTGGACGAACCAGATCGACGGCCAGATCAACCTGAAGGACGCGGTGCGCCGCACGATCTCGCTCGAGCAGAACGGCAAGTCGTACCAGCTGAACGACAAGGTCGCGACGCTGATCGTGCGTCCGCGCGGCTGGCACCTCGACGAGAAGCACGTGACGGTCGACGGTCAGCGCGTGTCCGGCGGCATCTTCGATTTCGCGCTGTTCCTGTTCCACAACGCGAAGGAACTGCTCGCGCGCGGCTCAGGCCCGTACTTCTACCTGCCGAAGATGGAAAGCCATCTCGAAGCACGCCTGTGGAACGACATCTTCGTCGCCGCGCAGGAAGGCGTCGGCGTGCCGCGCGGCACGATCCGCGCGACCGTGCTGATCGAGACGATCCTCGCCGCGTTCGAGATGGACGAGATCCTGTACGAACTGCGCGAACACAGCTCGGGCCTGAACGCCGGCCGCTGGGACTACATCTTCTCGGCCATCAAGAAGTTCAAGAACGACCGCGACTTCTGCCTCGCCGAGCGTTCGAAGATCACGATGACGGTGCCGTTCATGCGTGCATACGCGCTGCTGCTGCTGAAGACCTGCCACAAGCGCAACGCGCCGGCGATCGGCGGGATGAGCGCGCTGATCCCGATCAAGAACGATCCGGAAGCGAACGACAAGGCCATGGGCGGCGTGCGCTCGGACAAGCAGCGCGACGCGACCGACGGCTACGACGGCGGCTGGGTCGCGCACCCGGGACTCGTGCCGATCGCGATGGAAGAGTTCGTCAAGGTGCTCGGCGACAAGCCGAACCAGATCGCGAAGCAGCGCGACGACGTGCAGGTCGAAGGCAAGAACCTGCTCGACTTCCAGCCCGAAGCGCCGATCACCGAAGCCGGCCTGCGCAACAACATCAACGTCGGCATCCACTACCTCGGCGCATGGCTCGACGGCAACGGCTGCGTGCCGATCCACAACCTGATGGAAGATGCGGCCACGGCCGAAATCTCCCGCTCGCAGGTGTGGCAATGGATCCGCTCGCCGAAGGGTGTGCTCGACGACGGCCGCAAGGTCACCGCCGAACTCGTGCGTGAATTCTCGAAGGCCGAGCTGGACAACGTGAAGCGCTCGGTCGGCGGCAACACGAAGCCGTACGAGCGCGCCGCGGCGATCTTCGAGCAGATGTCGACGTCGGAAGGCTTCACCGAATTCCTGACGCTGCCGCTGTACGAGGAAATCTGACGTAGCCACCCGCCTCGATCGGTGCCGGCCCTGTGTCGGCGCCGGTCGCAGGCGATGACGGCATCAAAAAAGCGCCCCGAGGGGCGCTTTTTCATTTGCGGCAGGATCAGATACCGCGGCTGCCCACGCAACCGGTCAGATGGCTTCCCGCTCGCGCCGGTGCTGAACCCAGTCGCCCGACGCAATGCGCGGATGCCCGGCTATCGCATGCGCGGCGACCGGATAGTAAAGACAGGCGTACTGCCGGCCGCCGAGTTCGACGGTCACGTCTTCCGGCTTGAACAGCGAGTCGACGCCCGGATACACACGCTCGATCTCGTCGAGCACGGGAACGAGCTGGTCGTCGACCTCGTAGACGTCGCCCCACACCAGCGACTTGCCGGCCGATCCGGCAATCATTCCCGGATACGTACCGAAATCGTACAGTTCGCCCGGCAGCGCGGCGGCACCGAGCAGCGTCGGCGCGGCAATCCCGTGCCTGGCGGCCGCGTGGCCGATGTCGTTGGCCTCCCCGTTTCTCAGGGTGCCGTAGACGAATACGTAGCGCATCGTGGTTCTCCTCTTTGATTCGTATGTTGCCGTGCTCGCGGGCGATTCGTGCGAAATCGCCCGCGCATCGATAGACCACGATACCGGCCCGATGGTTCGAACCCGCACGCGCGCCCGGCCCCGCGGCAGTCCCGAAATCGCCGAGCCCCCACACAAAGTTCATTTGAACGCGGCATGATCGCCCGACAAACCGCCGCATGCGCTTTCGCGGCGCCTTCTACAATAACGGCATCGCCGCCGCGCTGCCCGAATCGTTCATGAACCCGCCGTTCCAAGCCGACGTACCGAACCCGTACGTCATCGACATTCCGCCCGAATTCGCGCCGACCGCCGTCCATCCGATGCGCGTGCGCGCACGGCAGGTCAATACCGGGCACCGGATCCCGCTGCATACGCATGCGTGGGCGCAGCTCGCGTACGCATCGCGAGGCGTGCTGCGCGTCGCGACGACCGGCACGACGTGGATGGTGCCGCCGTCCCGCGCGATCTGGGTGCCGCCGCGCGTGACGCACGAGGTCGTGATCGTCGAAGAGGCGTATTTGCGCACGCTGTATATCGACGAGTCGATCGTGCCGGACGGGCTCGACGCGTGCCGCGTCGTCGAAGTGACGGGGCTCCTGCGCGAACTGATCGTCGCACTCGATGCACGCGACCTGAGCACCGCGCGCGAGCGCCTGCTGTGCGGGCTCGTGCTCGACGAGCTGACCCACGCCGAACCGCTACCGCTCGCCGTGCCGATGCCCGACGAAAAAAGGCTGCGCATGCTGTGCGAATCGGTACTCGCGCATCCGGCGCACGCGGAGTCGCTCGAACATTGGGCCAGCGAGGTCGGCGCGAGCACACGCACGATTTCGCGGCTCTTCAAGCAGGAACTGGGGGTGAGCTTTTCGCAGTGGCGCCAGCAGGCGCTGCTGGCGCGGGCCATTCCGCTGCTGAACCAGGGGCGGCCGCTGTCGCATATCGCACGTGAACTCGGCTACCAGAGCCAGAGCGCCTTTTCGGCGATGTTCCGGCGTGCCTTCGGCGAAAGCCCGCGCGCCTTCATGCTGCGCGGCTACGAGCACCGCGGCCCGGAAGGCAGCCTCGCGGACGACGAAACCCCGGACGACGACGCGATCGACGCTGTCCGCTGAACGCCCGGTTCCGGATCGTCAGACCGGCCGCACCATGTGGCGGATCGAGCCAAGTTGTGCAAGCCGCGACCCGGCAACCTGATAGCCCATGCGCAAGTAGAGACGCGCGGCAGGATTGTCGACGAACACGCGCAGTTGCAGTTCGTGCAGCCCGCGCGCACGCGCCCAGCGGTGCGACATGTCGAGCATGTAGGTGCCGGCGCCCTGCCCGCGATGGCCGGCCGCGATCTGGACGTCGCGGATGTGCAGCGAGTCGCCCTCTTCGGTCACGCGCAGCACGCCGATGCGCTCGCCGTCGGCCTCGAGGATGAAGTTTTCGGATTCGCGCCAGCTCGCGTAGAACAGGTCGCTGCGCCACACGAGCCCATGGCGCTTGTAATAGCCGCCCATGTTGCCGTGCGTCAGCGCTTCGGCAAACGGAAAATCGCCAGCCTCCGCGGGCCGGAGCTGATACAGGAGTCGCAGGTCGGTCGGATCGAGCATCACGCAGGGGTCAAGAACGCATCCCGCCACGATAGCGCAGTCGCGTGCGGATGCAATCGCGGATTTCTCGTAGCGGCTCGACGCCGGATGACCGGCGGTTACGTGCCGCCGGCGGGCGCAACCGGAAACACAAATGAAAAAGCCCGCACAAGGCGGGCTTCTTCATTTTTTGGCGGAGCGGACGGGACTCGCCCACATCCTGCAGGCCGCGGTTGCGCGTGCACGCGCAACCCTTCGAGTCCCGCCGGAAGCTGCGCAGGCAGCTTCCTCCACTCCGCAGTCACGCGCCCGCCAGCGGGCGCAACCGGAAACACAAATGAAAAAGCCCGCGCAAGGCGGGCTTCTTCATTTTTTTGGCGGAGCGGACGGGACTCGAACCCGCGACCCCCGGCGTGACAGGCCGGTATTCTAACCGACTGAACTACCGCTCCAGTCTTGCTACTTGCCTGGCAGGCGTCGGTTGCTTCCTGCCGGCGCATCGTTTGTTCGAACGACGCCGAAATCTGGCGTCCCCTAGGGGATTCGAACCCCTGTACTCACCGTGAAAGGGTGATGTCCTAGGCCTCTAGACGAAGGGGACAACGTACTGCTTACATCCTTAATGCAAAAGCCCGTTCAAAAATCGTTCTTTGAACGGGCTTCGTTCTGGCGGAGCGGACGGGACTCGAACCCGCGACCCCCGGCGTGACAGGCCGGTATTCTAACCAACTGAACTACCGCTCCAGCTTTCTTACTCCCACCTGCAGGACACCGTCACGTTCCTGCAGGTGTTGCGACACTTCTACGAAACGCCGCTGAATCTGGCGTCCCCTAGGGGATTCGAACCCCTGTACTCACCGTGAAAGGGTGATGTCCTAGGCCTCTAGACGAAGGGGACAACGTACTGCTTACATCCTTAATACAAAAGCCCGCTCAAAAACGTCTTGAACGGGCTTCGTTCTGGCGGAGCGGACGGGACTCGAACCCGCGACCCCCGGCGTGACAGGCCGGTATTCTAACCGACTGAACTACCGCTCCAGCTTTCTTACCCTCACCCGCAGGACGTCGGTTACGTTCCTGCAAGCGTTGCGACATTTCTACGAAACGCCGCTGAATCTGGCGTCCCCTAGGGGATTCGAACCCCTGTACTCACCGTGAAAGGGTGATGTCCTAGGCCTCTAGACGAAGGGGACAAAATCTTTTCAGATCTGTCTGACTTTCGCTATTCACTTTTCAATCAACAGCGAAGGCCGAAATTCTAACTGCTTTGAATCATTTTGTGAAGCATTTATTACTACTGCTGCTGCTTCGCAAATCAACTCAGCTTGTTCTGATGGTGGAGGTAAGCGGGATCGAACCGCTGACCTCTTGCATGCCATGCAAGCGCTCTCCCAGCTGAGCTAT
Organism: Burkholderia sp. Se-20378; assembly: GCF_017104665.1. NCBI lineage: Bacteria > Pseudomonadati > Pseudomonadota > Betaproteobacteria > Burkholderiales > Burkholderiaceae > Burkholderia > Burkholderia sp. Se-20378. Next base: position 9,608 of record NZ_JAAGPG010000127.1, read on the forward strand.
ACCCCCTTGCAGAACAGAAATGAGATTATATGGAGCTACTTTGAACTTGTAAATACCCTTTTTGCGATTCGAGCGAAATTTTTTGCGAAGCTGCCGCGATGTCACGCACAGGCAGCTTCGCTCGCCCTCGAACCTCAGGCCAGCGCGGCCTCGATACGCGACACCACGACATCGCGACCGAACAGCACGAGCACCGCATCGATCGACGGCGTGTGCGTCGTACCCGCCACCAGCAGGCGCACCGGCATCGCGAGTTGTGGCATCTTCAGCTTGTGCGTGCCGAGCGTCGCCTTCAGCGCGGCGGACACGGCCTCCTTGGTCCAGTCGGCCGCCTTCAGCGCAGCGACGAGATCGGCCAGCGCCGGACGCACCACATCGGTCACGTGCTGCGCAAGCGCATCGGCTTCCGGTGCCGGCACACGGTAGAACATCGTGGCGCCTTCCGCGATCTCCTTGACCGTCGTCGCGCGATCCTTCATCAGCCCGACCACCGCTTCGAGCGCAGGGCCCGTCGCGATCGCCGCATCGTCGATGCCGAGGGCGGACAGGAACGGCTTCGCCAGCTCGGCGAGGCGCGCGTTGTCCGCTTCCTTGATGTAATGCGCGTTCAGCCAGCTCAGCTTGCTGTGGTCGTACTGCGCGGGCGACTTGCCGAGATGCTCGAGATCGAACCATTCGACGAACTGCTCGCGCGAGAAGATCTCGGCGTCGCCGTGCGACCAGCCGAGGCGCGCGAGATAGTTGACGACGGCTTCGGGCAGGAAGCCCGCGTCGCGGTACGCCATCACGCTCATCGCGCCATGACGCTTGCTCATCTTCTCGCCCTGCTCGTTCAGCACGGTCGGCAGGTGCGCGTAGACGGGCGACTCGCCGCCGAGCGCATTCAGGATGTTGATCTGGCGCGGCGTGTTGTTCACGTGGTCGTCGCCACGGATCACGTGCGTGATGCCCATGTCCATGTCGTCCACCACCACACAGAAGTTGTAGATCGGCGTGCCGTCCGGGCGCGCGATCACGAGGTCGTCGAGCTCTTCGTTCGAGATCTCGACACGCCCCTTCACGGCGTCGTCCCACACGACCGTGCCGGTCAGCGGATTGCGGAAGCGCAGCACCGGCTTCACGCCGGCCGGCGGCTCCGGCAGCACCTTGCCGGGCTCCGGACGCCACGTGCCGTCGTAGCGCGGCTTCAGGCCGGCCTCGCGCTGGCGTTCGCGCAGCGCGTCGAGTTCCTCGGCCGACATGTAGCACGGGTACGCGAGGCCCTTTTCGAGCATCTGCGCGAGCACCTCGCGATAGCGGTCCATCCGCTGCATCTGGTAGATCGGGCCTTCGTCGAAATCCAGGCCGAGCCACTGCATCCCTTCGAGGATGGCATCGACCGCTTCCTGCGACGAGCGCTCGACGTCGGTATCCTCGATGCGCAGCACGAACGTGCCTTTCATCTTGCGGGCGAACGCCCACGGATAGAGTGCAGAGCGGATGTTGCCGAGGTGGATGAAGCCGGTGGGACTCGGCGCGAAGCGGGTACGGACAGGACGGGTCATAAACGGTAACTCGAACGCCTGGGGCGCATGAATGATTCGACGCGGGATCGACGGCGGCAGCCCGGACAGCAACGGGGCCGGCGACGCCCGGAACGGGAAAGAAGCCGGAATTATACTCGCGCCGGACATCGCGCCAAGCGCACCGCTTGCTTTATGATGTGCGCGCCGCGGCCGCCAGCCGGCGCGGCGCCGGCCATACGGAACCTGCCGTACGGCCGCTCGGAACCTATCGCCGCCGCGGGCCGTGTAACCCGCCGCCAAGCCGCCGGAGAACCATTTGATGTCGTCCCCTCGCCTGTCGCGCCGCCACTTCACGATCGCCGCCGCGTCCGCCAGCCTCGCCGCCTGCACGTCGTTCGGCGACAAATCCCGCCCGGACAACGCCTCCGGCACCACGCAGCCGCACGAGAAACCCGTGAAGATCGGCATCGCGCTCGGCGGCGGCGCCGCGCGCGGCTTCTCGCACATCGGCGTGCTGAAGGCGCTCGAGGCGCGCGGCATCCCGGTCGAAATCGTCGCAGGCACGAGCGCAGGCTCGGTGGTCGGCGCACTCTATGCATCGGGCATGAGCGCGCTGCAGATCAACAAGATCGCACTCGACATGGACCAGGCGGCGATCAGCGACTGGGCGCTGCCGTTCCGCTCGCGCGGGCTGCTGCAAGGCGTCGCGCTGCAGAACTTCCTGAACAAGACGCTCAACAACCGGCCGATCGAAAAGATGGCGAAGCCGCTCGGCATCGTCGCGACCGATCTGCAGAACGGCCAGCCGATCCTGTTCCAGCAGGGCAACACGGGGCTCGCGGTACGCGCGTCGTGCAGCGTGCCGTCGGTGTTCGAGCCGGTGAAGATCGGCAACCGCGAGTATGTCGACGGCGGCCTCGTGAGCCCCGTGCCCGCGTCGTACGCGCGCAAGATGGGCGCAAGCTTCGTGATCGCGGTCGACATCTCGGCCCGGCCGGACGGCGCGGCAACCAACAACCCGATCGAGATGCTGCTGCAGACCTTCACGATCATGGGCCAGACGATCAAGACCTACGAGCTCGACAAGTACGCGGACGTCGTGATCCGCCCGAACCTCAACGCGATGGGCGGCAGCGACTTCAACCAGCGCAACGCGGCGATTCTCGCGGGCGAGGAAGCCGTTGCGCGCATCATGCCGGAACTGCAGCGCAAGCTGGCGGCAGCGCGCGGCGTCGCTGCCGCGTAAGCACGCGATGCGCAGGCCGGCGCGCGCCGCCGTCGGCCCGCAAACGGCGGAACACCTGTCGGGTCGCCGTCGTTTGCACCGCCCCAAAACAAAAAACCCTGCCGCCTTTCGGTGACAGGGTTTTTTTCGATCCGGCCGGACTGGCCGTCGAACGTCAGTTGTTGCCGTTCGCCGAATCGTCGCCGATCGTCGCGCGCACGCGCTGACGCAGGTCTTCCGGCTTCATCGGGAACTCCGATTCCAGCCGGCGCGCGCCGGTGAAACGCTTTTCCCAGTAGCCGCTGTCGAGATCGTCGACGCGAATGGTGCTGCCCGTCGACGGCGAGTGCACGAACTTGTTGTCGCCGATGTAGATGCCGACGTGCGAGAACGTGCGGCGCATCGTGTTGAAGAACACGAGGTCGCCCGGCTTGAGGTTGCTCATGCTCACCTTCTCGCCGACGCGGCTCATCTCTTCCGCACGGCGCGGCAGCGACATGCCGAGCGTGTCCTGGAACACGTAGCGCACGAAGCCGCTGCAGTCGAGGCCCGAATCCGGCGAGTTGCCACCCCAGCGATAGCGCACGCCGATCATGTTCAGCGCGCCGACGACCACGTCGCCTGCCTTGCCGGCCATGCCCGCGAGGAACGACTTCGCGCCGCCGCTCGACGGCTGTGCGCTGGTCTGCTGGAGGGAGGAATTCGACGCGTTCTGCGTCGAATTCGTGACATTCTGGTTAAAACTGCTGACTTCGTCGGCGAACGCGCCGGGAGCTGCTGCAAACAGGGCGCCGATGAACAGCCCGGCGATGGTGCGCGCGCATGCCTGGGTCAGGGATCGATGCTGCATTGGTCGATGGAATTTGCTTAAAAATCAGCTGATTGGCGGAAAATTTCGGTCGATACTAGCCAGCGCGTAATCGTTTGTCAAAACAAATTAATAAATACAATCGAGATGGTCAGACCATTGGCGGCTTATCACGCTTTCCAGACCGCTTTCAACAGCTTTTGTGTGTAAGGATGTGACGGTCTTGTGAAGATGTCGGCCACCTCTCCCGACTCGACGACGGCCCCGTCCTGCATCACCGCGACGCGGTGCGCCATCGCCCCGATCACCTCCAGGTCGTGGCTGATGAATACGTACCCGAGGTTGTATTTCTGTTGCAAATTCGCGAGCAGTTTCAGCACCTGCTGCTGGATCGATACGTCGAGCGCAGACGTCGGCTCGTCGAGGATCAGGATGCGCGGCTCCAGCACCAGCGCCCGCGCGATCGCGATCCGCTGGCGCTGCCCGCCCGAGAATTCGTGCGGATAGCGGTGCAGCACCGTGCGGTCGAGACCGACTTCGCGCAGCACCGCGAGCGACTTCGCACGCCGCGCGTCGGGCGTCATGTCCGGGCGATGCAGCTCGAGCCCCTCGCCGACGATCCGCTCGATCGTGTGACGCGGTGAAAGCGAACTGAACGGATCCTGAAAGACGACCTGCATGTTCGAGCGCAGCGCCGTCTGTTCGCGGCCGCGATAGGTCGACAGCGCGCGCCCCTGGAATTCGATCGTGCCGCCGGCCGTCTTCTGCAGGCCGAGCAGCGCCATCGCGAGCGTCGACTTTCCCGACCCCGATTCGCCGACGATGCCTAGCGTCTCGCCCTGCCGCACCGACACCGACACGTCCGCGACGGCCGTCACCGGCACCGAGCCGAACCAGCCTGCGATGCCCGGGCGCTTGCGCGCGAACTGGACGCTCACGTGGTGCGCGTCGAGCACGACGGGCGCAATCGGCATCACCGGCGTGACCGCGCGTTGCGGCCGGCTGTTCAGCAGCCGCTGCGTGTACGGATGCTCGGGGTCCGCGAAGATCCGTTCGACGGGCCCGCTCTCGACGAGCCGGCCGTGCTCCATCACCGCGACGCGGTCCGCGAAGTGCCGCACGAGATTCAGGTCGTGCGTGATCAGCAGGATCGCCATCCCGCGCTTTTCCGCTTCCTCGCGCTGCAGTTCCAGCAGCAAATCGACGATCTGCGCGCGGATCGTCACGTCGAGCGCGGTGGTCGGCTCGTCGGCCAGCAACAGGCGCGGCCGGCAGGCGAGCGCCATCGCGATCATCGCGCGCTGGCGCTGGCCGCCCGACAACTGGTGCGGATAGCTGTCGACGCGCTTCTCCGGCTCCGCGATGCCGGTGCGCGCAAGCAACGCGATCGCGCGCTTGCGCGCCTCGACCGCCGATACGCCGTCGTGCAGCACGATCGTCTCGCCGATCTGCACGCCGATCGTATACAGCGGGTTGAGCGCGGTCATCGGCTCCTGGAAGATCATCGCGATGTCCGAGCCGCGCAGCCCGCGCATCTCGCGCTCGCTCTTCGCCACCAGGTCCTGCCCCGCGAAGCGGATCGCGCCGCTCACGTCGGCATCGCGCAGCAGCCGCAGGATCGACAGCGCGGTCACGCTCTTGCCCGAACCCGACTCGCCGACCAGCGCGACACGCTCGCCGCGGCCGATCGCGAGCGTCACGTCGTCCACCGCGACCGTGTCGCCGAAACGCACGTGCAGATGCTCGAGCGCCAGCAGCGGCGCTTGCTCCGTCGATACGACCGGTTCGCTCATCGCTGGCCTCCCGCCGCGCGCACCGAATCGGCGATCCGCGTGTCGAGCGCATTGCGCAGCGCATCGCCCATGAAGGTCAGCAGCAGCAGCGTCGCAACCAGCACGCCGAAGGTCGACAGCGAGATCCACCAGGCGTCGAGGTTGCCCTTGCCCTGCGCGAGCAGCTCGCCGAGGCTCGGGGTCGGCGGCGGCACGCCGAGCCCGAGGAAATCGAGGCTCGTGAGCGCGAGGATCGAGCCGCTCATCCGGAACGGCAGGAACGTGATCACCGGCGTGAGACTGTTCGGCAGCACATGCCGCCAGATGATCTGCCAGTTCGTGAGCCCCATCGCGCGCGCCGCGCGCACGTAGTCCTGCGTACGGTTGCGCAGGAATTCCGCACGCACGTAGTCGGCGAGCCCGATCCAGCCGAACAGCGACAGCAGCACGATCAGCAGCAGGAAGCTCGGCTCGAAGATCGACGCGAAGATGATCAGCAGGTACAGCTCGGGCAGCGAGCTCCAGATCTCGATCAGCCGCTGCCCGACGATGTCGATGCGCCCGCCGAAGAAACCCTGCACGGCGCCCGCGGCGATCCCGAGCAGCGTGCCGATCACGGTCAGGATCAGCCCGAACTCGACCGACACGCGGAACCCGTACACGAGCCGCGCCAGCAGGTCGCGCCCCTGCGCGTCGGTGCCGAGCCAGTTCGCGCGCGACGGCGGCGCGGGGTTCGGCACGTTCGAGAAGTAGTTCAGCGTGTCGTAGTAGTAACGGTTCGGCGGGTAGACGACGAAGTTGCCGGGCGCCTCCAGCCGCTTGCGCACATAAGGATCGAGATAATCGGCCGGCGTCGGGAAATCCCCGCCGAAGGTTGTCTCCGGATACGCATGGAACAACGGGAAATAGTACTGGCCGTCGTAACGCACGACGAGCGGCTTGTCGTTCGACCACAGCGGCGCGGCCACGCTCGCGGCGAAGGCCACGAAAAAGATCACGAAGCTCCAGTAGCCGAGCCGCTGCTGCCTGAAGCGCTGCCATACGCGGCGCGCGGGCGACGGCGACACGCGGGCGCGCGCCGCATCGATGCGGGATGACACGACGGCCCGGTTCATCGCGCACCTCGCCCGGTGACGCCGGGCATGCAGACGGACGGTTTCATGTCAGCGCTCCAGGGTGTCGAATTGAATGCGCGGATCGACCCACACATAGCAGAGATCGGAGATCAGCTTGGTCGCGAGGCCGATCAGCGTAAACAGGTAAAGCGTGCCGAGCACGACCGGATAGTCGCGCCGCACGACCGATTCGTACGACAGCAGCCCGAGGCCGTCGAGCGAGAACAGCGTCTCGATCAGCAGGCTGCCCGTGAAGAACGCGCCGATGAACGCAGCCGGGAAGCCGACGATCAGCGGCAGCATCGCGTTGCGGAACACGTGCTTCCACAGCACGCTGCGCTCGGAGAGCCCCTTCGCCCGCGCGGTCAGCACGTATTGCCGGCGGATCTGGTCGAGGAACGCATTCTTCGTCAGCATCGTGATGACCGCAAAGCTGCCGACCACCGACGCCGTGATCGGCAGTGCGATATGCCACAGGTAGTCGAGCACCTTGCCGACGAGCGACAGCTGCGCGAAGTTGTCCGACGTGAGCCCGCGCAGCGGGAACAGCTGCCAGAACGAGCCGCCGCCGAACAGCACGAGCAGCAGCACGCCGAGCACGAAGCCCGGAATCGCATAGCCGACGAGCACGACGAGGCTCGTCGCGACGTCGAACGGCGAGCCGTTGCGCACCGCCTTCGCGATGCCGAGCGGCACCGATATGAGGTACGTGAGGAAGAATGTCCACAGCCCGATGCTGATCGACACGGGCAGCTTCTGCACGACCAGCGACCACACGCTCTGGTGGCGGAAGTAGCTGTCGCCGAGGTCGAAGCGCGCGAAGCGCTTGAGCATCAGCCAGTAGCGTTCGAGCGGCGGCTTGTCGAAACCGTACAGCGCCTTGAGCTGCGCGAGCTGCTGCGCGTCGACGCCGGTGTGCGCACGCATCCCGAACGGCACCGCACCCTGCTCCGTCGCGCCCTTGCGCAATTCCTGCACGGCCTGTTCGACCGGGCCGCCCGGCACGAACTGGATCACCGCGAACGTGAGGGTCAGCACGCCGATGAGCGTCGGGATCATCAGCAGCAGGCGTTTGAGGATGTAGCTCCACATAGGGCGTCGACTCGCGATCGGTAGGCGGGGTTGGACGTAGGGGCGGCGTGGCTCAGTGATCGGGCTTCGCCCACCAGGTCGACACGACCCAGCCCTCGGCCGAATAGTACAGCGGCAGCGTCTGCGGGTAGGCAAGCGTGCGCTTGTACGCGACCCGGTGCGTCGTGCTGTACCACTGCGGGACCGCGTAGTAGCCGTGCATCAGCACGCGGTCGAGCGCGTGCGTCGCGTCGAGCAGGTCGTCGCGCGTCTGTGCGGTGCCGAGTGCATGCAGCAGCGCGTCGACAGCTGGCGATTTCAGTCCGATGAAGTTGTCGGAGCCCGGCTCGTCGGCGAACTTGCTGGCGTAACGCGAATATTGCTCGGCACCCGGCACCTGCACGCCCGGCAAGCGGATCGTCGTCATGTCGTAGTCGAACGCGTCGAGACGCTTCTGCAGCAGCGCGAAATCGGCCGTGCGAAAACGCGCATCGATGCCGAGCTTCGCCAGGTTGCGCTGGTACGCCGCCACGATTCCTTCCATCGACGCGCCGGAATCGTCGAGGATCTCGAACGTGAACGGCTCGCCCTTCGCGTTGCGCAGCGCGCCGTCGCGGTAGGTCCAGCCAGCCTGCGCGAGCAGCGCGCGCGCCTTCAGCAGGTTCGCGCGCAGCGAGCCCGGCGGGTTCGTGTTCGGCTGCGTGACCATCGGGCCGAACACGGCCGGGTCGAGCTGCGCGCGCAGCGGCTCCAGCAGCTTCAGCTCGCCGGGGCCGGGCGTACCGGTCGCCTGCAGGTCGGTGTCGGCGAAGTAGCTGTCCATACGCGTGTAGGCGCTGTAGAACAGCTGCCGGTTCAGCCATTCGAAGTCGAACGCCAGATCGAGCGCCTGGCGCACGCGCACGTCGCGAAACAGCGGCCGGCGCAGGTTCATGAAGAAGCCCTGCATGCCGGCGCCGTTGTGCTGGCGGAATTCGCGCTTGACGAGTTCGCCGTTGTCGAAGCGCTTGCCGACGTCGCGGCGCGTCCAGTTGCGCGCGATGTACTCGACGAGCACGTCGTATTCGCCGGCCTTGAACGCCTCGAGCCGCGCGACGCCGTCGCCATACAGCTTGTAGACGATCCGCTCGAAGTTGTTGGTGCCGACCCGCACAGGCAGGTCGGCGCCCCAGTACGCCGGGTTGCGCCGGTAAGTGATCGTCCGGCCGTTGTCGTAATGGTCGATCAGGTACGGACCGCTGCCGATCGGCTGTTCGAACGCGAGCTGGTCGAACGGGATGCGCGAGCCGTCCGCACGCACTCCCCACTTGCGAGAAAACACCGGCACGCCGCCGGCGATCAGCGGCAGTTCGCGGTTCGCGCTGCGGAACTCGAAGCGCACGGTAGCCGGATCGACGACCACGGCCTTCGCGATCTCCGCGAAATATGCGCCGAACTGCGGCGCGGCCTGCTTGCTCTTCAGCGTGTCGAACGAGAACTTGACGTCGTCGGCGGTGACGCGATCGCCGTTCGAGAAGCGTGCGCGCGGATTCAGGTGGAACGTGACCGAACGGCGGTCCGGCGCGATGTCGATGTCGTCGGCGAGCAGCCCGTATGCGGATGCCGGTTCATCCGAACTGCCGGTCGCGAGGCTCTCGAACAGCATGTCGATGCCCGGCGCGGGATTGCCGCGCATCGTGAACGGGTTGAACTTGTCGAACGACGTCAGCCGGTTCGGGTTCGCGAGCACCAGCGTGCCGCCCTTCGGCGCGTCGGGGTTGACGTAGTCGAAATGCTTGAAGCCCGGCGGATACTTCGGCTCGCCGTACTGCGCAATGGCGTAGACCGCGTGCGCAGCGGTCGCGGCCAGCACCGCTTGCGCCACGAACACCGCGGCC
>NZ_JAAGPG010001268.1:0-284 GCF_017104665.1 Burkholderia sp. Se-20378
TCTCGGCCAGCACGCGCTGGATGTGCTCCCATTCGAGCCGGTCGACCGACAGCACGACCGGATTCTCGAGCGCTTCGTCGGCCTGCACTTCGGTCGCGTTGGTCTGCAGCGCGGCCAGGATCGACTCGACGTTCGCGGGCTTCGCGAGATAGTTGTCGGCGCCCTCCTTCACCGCCTGCACGGCGGTCGCGATGCTCGCGTAGCCGGTCAGCACCAGGATCCGCGCATCGGGCTGCAGGTCGCACAGCGGCGCGATCAGGCTCAGGCCCGAATCCTCGCCGAGC
>NZ_JAAGPG010001269.1:0-207 GCF_017104665.1 Burkholderia sp. Se-20378
CGGGCCTGTCGTCGGCGAACAGCTCGATTACTTCGTTGTCGACTTCGACGTCGACGGGTCTGTCGTCAGCCACCAGCTCGATTGGTTCGTTGTCGACGGGGCTCAGCTCGACGAACAGTTCGGTGACGTCGTTGTCGACCTCGACCTCGACGGGCTTGTCGTCGGCGAACAGTTCGATCACATCGTTGTCGACTTCGACGTCGACGG
>NZ_JAAGPG010001270.1:0-202 GCF_017104665.1 Burkholderia sp. Se-20378
AGCGCGGGATCGCGCTGCTGCGGCGCACCGGGATTCCGGAGCCGGAGCGTCGCATCGACAGTTTTCCGCACCAGCTGTCGGGCGGGCAGCGGCAACGCGCGATGATCGCGATGGCGCTGGCGTGCCGACCGCGCTTGCTGCTGGCCGACGAGCCGACCACCGCGCTCGACGTGACCGTGCGTCAGCAGATCGTCGACCTGCT
>NZ_JAAGPG010001271.1:0-201 GCF_017104665.1 Burkholderia sp. Se-20378
CTTCGACGTCGACGGGTCTGTCGTCAGCCACCAGCTCGATTGGTTCGTTGTCGACGGGGCTCAGCTCGACGAACAGTTCGGTGACTTCGCTGTCTACCTCGACCTCGACGGGCCTGTCGTCGGCGAACAGCTCGATTACTTCGTTGTCGACTTCGACGTCGACGGGTCTGTCGTCAGCCACCAGCTCGATTGGTTCGTTGT
>NZ_JAAGPG010000128.1:0-18919 GCF_017104665.1 Burkholderia sp. Se-20378
TGTCAGACGGGTGGGCCTTCCGGTCCCGTCGATGTGGGGGGCGCGATACCGCGGACGCACCGCGATGCTGATTGCATTCAACGGGTTCCTGAGCATCGGCTTCTTCGGCTTCAGCCAATGGCTGCCGACGCTGCTCGCCGCCCAGGGCGCAACCGTCGCGAAGAGTCTCGGCTATGCGTTCGTGATCGCGTTTGCCTATCCGGTGTCGCCGCTCGTCGCCGGTCTGGTCGCGGACCGGATCGAGCGCAAGTGGCTCATCGTCGCGTCGGCGTTCGGCGTGGCGCTGTTCGGCAGCGCGTTCGCGATGTCGGCGCAAGCGCCGTTCGTGATCGCGTTCGGCCTGCTCGTCACGTTGTCGAGCACGGTGCTCGCGAGCAACGGCACCGCGTACCAGTCGGAACTGTTTCCGACCGCGATCCGCGGGCGCGCACTCGGTTTCGTGCATTCGATCGGCCGCCTGACCGGGGCCGTCAGCAGTTTCATCGTCGCGCTGCTGCTCGAGCGGGCGGGCGTGTCGGCGGTGTTCGCGCTGATCGGCGGCAGCATGCTGATCGTGATGCTGTCGATCGGCGCGTTCGGGCCGCGCACCAACAACCGGTCGCTCGACGATATCCCGGAGGAGGCCGACGCCGCCATGGCGCAACGGCCGGCGCGCACGCTCGACGTGCTGCCGACGCGCCGTTCGTGACCGCGTGACGGCGCAACGGCGGCTACGTGCTCATCGCAAGCGCGTTCGCGCCGACGTGCCATCGCAGACACTCGACGACGAGCGCATGATCGCGCGCGTCGTCGAGCCCCGCGATCGTCATCGCGCCGACGATGCCGGTGCCGGCGATCCGCAACGGCACGCCGCCGCCGTCGAGCGCATAGTCGTCATCCGACAGTCCCTGCGACTGCAGCGACCAGCCGGCGCGTCGAAAGCGCTCGCCGACCGCGAGCGAACTCAGGCCGAAGCGCAATACCGTGTTCTGCCGCCGGCGGATCGCGTCGCTGTCGCCGGCGGCGCTGCCGTCGAGCGCGCAGTAGAACAGCGGCGCCTGCTCGCCGACGATGCTCACCGCGATCGGCAGCCCGCGGCGCGACGCAAGGTTGACAGCGATTTCACCCATCCGGCGGGCGACGGCCGCATCGAAGCGCGGCAGCGGCGGGTTCGACGCGTCGTCGTCGAAGGGATGGGGTTCGAGGCGAAAGAGGGTCGTCACCATGGCGGCTCCGTGGCGTCGCCGGCTCTGGGTGCGCGTGCCGGGCGTCGCATCGTCACGGGCCGCGCGCGGGCCCGTCTTTCCATCAGCGCTTCGGTGCGTCGAGCATCCACTCGTGCGCGGGATCGTTCTTGAACGCCCACGCGCGGCTCGGCCCGGCCATCACGTTCAGGTAGTACAGGTTGTAGCCGTGCGGCGCGACGACCGGGTGGTAGCCGCGCGGCACCATCACGACGTCGTGGTCTTCGACCGCGCACGCTTCGTCGAGGCTGCGGTCGTCCGTGTATACGCGCTGGAACGCGAAACCCTGCGGCGGATCGATCCGGTGGTAATAGGTTTCCTCGAGCGACGTTTCTTCCGGCGCCGCGTCGCGGTCGTGCTTGTGCGGCGGATAGCTGCTCGAATGGCTGGCCGGCGTGACGACCTCGACCACGAGCAGCCGGTCGGCCGCCGGGTTGTCGCCCATCAGGATGTCGCACACGTAGCGCGTGTTGGTGCCTTGCCCGCGCACCGAGCGGCGCATCCGTTCGCCGTCGAGGCGTTGCACGGGCTTGTCGCCGCTCGCGTACGGCGCGGTGCACAGCGCGATTTCCGCATCGCGCGTCGCGACCAGCGTGACTGTCTTGCCGCCCGGCACGTACAGCGCGTCCGGCGACACGTCCTCGAAGACGCTGTCGCGCTTGCCGAGCGCATCGTAGGTCGTGCCGTCGATGTCCGCGCGCACCGTGCCGGTGAGCACGACGACGCACAGCTCGCGCGCGCCGGTGTCGAGCGTTTCGGTGTCGCCGGCCGTCAGGCGCAGCGCCCGAAAACCGACGTGCTTCCAGCCGGCCGACTCGGGCGTGACGTTGCAGATCTCGCGGTCGGCAGAGGCCTTGACCAGCAGGGGAGAAATCGTCATGGGGTGGGGCTCCGCAATAGAGTAGGGCTCACGCGTTCACGCGCTCAACCGGTCGACGATCGCGCGCAGCGATTCGTAGCCCTTCTTCGCATACGCATAGCTCGGCGCGACGGCCGGATCCTGCTCGGCCTCGACCACGAGCCAGCCTTCGTAGCCGGCGTCCTTCAGCGCGTGCAGCGTCGCCTCGTAGTCGAGCGCGCCGTCGCCCGGCACCGTGAAGGTGCCGTTGATCACGCCGTTCAGGAAGCTCCAGCCGTCGTTGCGCGCCTGCGTGACGACCTGCGGCCGCACGTCCTTGCAATGCACGTGAACGACGCGCGATACATGCTTCTTCAACAGCGTGACCGGGTCGGCCGCGCCGCCGAAATATGCGTGGCCGGTATCGAACAGCAGGAACACCTTCGCCGGGTCGGTCAGCGCCATCAGCCGGTCGACGTCGTCGGGCGATTCGACGTACGCGCCCATGTGGTGATGGTAGGCGAGCTTGATCCCGTACGTGTCGAGCAGGTGCGCGCCGAACGCGTCGAGGCGCGCCGCATAGCGCCGCCAGGCTGCGTCGTCGACGAAGCGCGGCCGCTTCGCGACCGGCGTGTCGATGTTGCCCTGGATCGTGCCCGCGCATTCGCCGTAGACCACCACCTTCACGTCGTTGTACTGCAGCTTCGTCATGTGCGCGCGGCAGCGCTCGATCTCCGCGGCGACCGCATCGGCGTCGCTCATGCCCGGCGCGACTTCGGCGAGGAAACCCGAGTACCAGCCGGACACGCACACGAGGCCGAACTCCGCGAGCTTCGCCTTCAGCTCGGGGCCCGTCTTCGGAAACTTGTTGCCGAGCTCGAAGCCCGCGTAGCCGATTTCGGCGCCTTCCTTCAGCGCCGTTTCGAGCGGCGTCTCGCCGCCGAGCGACGGCAGGTCGTCGTTCATCCACGACAGGGGATTGATACCGATGCGGACGTTCCAGCTCATGACGTGCTTCCTTGGTTCGAATGTGTTTTTCGCGGGGAGGGTGCGTGGGCCGTGCGCGCCATCAGCGCCGCTGCCCGGTCTTCGCATCGAGATACGCGCGGTGCGCGGCCTCGACGCCGGCGCGTTCGGACACCTGCGGCACCGCGACTTCCCACCACGCGCCGCCGTCGTCGGTCGTGCGCCGGTGCGTGGTGTCGATCACGAGCACCTGGCTCTTCGTCGCCGCGCGGGCGCGCTTCATCTCGCTGCGCAGCTCGCCGATGTCGCGCACGTGCACGGCTTCGGCGCCCATCGCGCGCGCATGCATCGCGAAATCGATCGTCGAGCGTTCGCCGCCCTCCGGTACGCAGTCGTCGAGCATGTTGTTGAAGCTCGCGCCGCCGCAATTCAGTTGCAGCCGCTCGATGCAGCCGTAGCCGCGGTTGTCGAGGATCACGACGATGAGCTTGCGGCCGAGCATCACGGACGTCGCGAGTTCCGCGTTGAGCATCATGTACGAGCCGTCGCCGACGATCACGATCACTTCGCGCTCGGGCCGTGCGAGCTTCGCGCCGAGGCCGCCCGCGACCTCGTAGCCCATGCACGAGTACGCATAGTCCATGTGGTAGTTGCCCGGCACGCCGCTGCGCCACAGCTTGTGCAGCTCGGCCGGCAGCGTGCCGGCTGCGCAGACGACGAGGTCGTCGCGCGCGCTGTCGAGTCCCGCGTCGGTTGCGGAATCGCGCACCGCGCCGATCACTTCCGCGTCGTACGGGAGCGTGTCTTTCGGCATGCGGGTCGTGAGTTCGGTCACGCGCGCGTTCCATGCGGCGGCCTGGTCGCGGTTGCTGGCGGTCCATGCCGGATCGGCGCGCCACCCGGCCAGCGCGGCCGACAGCTGGCCGAGGCCCGTGCGCGCATCGGCCACCAGTTGACGGCCGCGTTTCTTGCCCGCGTCGAACGGCTGCACGTTTAGGCTCAAGAGCGTCGCGTTGCCGTAGAGCGCATGCGAGCCGGTCGTGAAATCCTGCAGCCGCGTGCCGACCGCGAACACCACGTCGGCCTGCGCGGCCGCACGGTTCGCGGCAGGCGAGCCCGTCACGCCGATCGACCCGAGATTCAGCGGGTGGTCCCACGCGAGGCTGCCCTTGCCGGCCTGCGATTCCGCGACCGGCACGCCATGCGTATCGGCGAACGCACGCAGCGCGTCCCACGCCTGGCTGTACAGCACGCCGCCGCCCGCGACGATCAGCGGTTTCTTCGCGGCCTTCAGCACGTCGAGCGCATCGGCGAGTTCGAGCGTGTCGGCCGGCGGCCGGCGCATCCGGATCACCGGCGGCGCGAAGAAATCCTCGGGCCAGTCGTACGCGAAAGTCTGCACGTCCTGCGGCAACGCGAGGCACACGGGGCCGCATTGCGCGGGGTCGGTCATCACCTGGATCGCACGCGGCAGCGCGACGAGCAACTGCTCGGGCGACGTGATCCGGTCGAAGTAGCGCGTGACCGGCCGGAAGCAGTCGTTCGCGCTGACGTCGCCCTGTTCGAAATCCTCGACCTGCTGCAGCACGGGGTCGGGCAGCCGCGACACGAACACGTCGCCGGGCAGCAGCAGCAGCGGCAGCCGGCCGACGTGCGCGAGCGCGGCCGACGTCAGCATGTTGGTCGCGCCGGGGCCGATGCTCGACGTCGCGGCCATCATCCGCTGGCGGAAATTCGCTTTCGCGAACGCGACGGCCGCATTGGCCATCCCTTGCTCGTTATGGGCGCGGAAGGTCGGCAGGCGGTCTTTTTCCGCGTGCAGCGCCTCGCCGAGCCCGGCCACGTTGCCATGGCCGAAGATCGCGAACACGCCGCCGCAGTACGGCAGGATCTCGGTGCGGCCGTCGGGCTGGACGACTTCGGCGCGCAGGGCGGCCAGGTAGCGCACGAGCGCCTGGCTGACGGTCAGTCTCACGGTAGAGGTCATGTCGGTCGGTGAAGAGGAATGGGTCATCGCAGGCGTCGCGTCAGGCTGCGTCGGCGCGGGCGGCCGCGGCACGGCGGCCGAGCCACGCGTCGACCAGCTGCGCGAAGTTGCCGGCGACTTCGTCGATCAGCGCCTGGTCGTCGATCCGGCCGGCGAACCAGTTCAGCGAAGCGTCGGCCCACAGCGTGCGCCCGACCATGAAGCCCTTGACGATCGGGTTGGTCGCCGAGCGGAAGCTGTCGACGAGGTATTGCAGCGGCTGGTTCAGCCCGAGGATCACCGCGCCGCGGCAGTGCGGGTCGCGCTCGGCGATCAGCGCGGCGAGCCGCGTCCAGCCGTCGGCGCTCAGCGGCGTGAGCTTCCACCATTCGGGCATCACGCCGAGGTTGTAGAAGCGCGCGATCGTGCGCAGCACCGCGTCGTCCTCGGTGCCGGCCGGCGTAACCGCGCGCGGCGGAATCATTTCCAGCAGCAGTTCGTTGCCGCTGGCGCGCGTCGCTTCCCACAGTTCCAGCACGCGCTGCTCCTGTTCGACGCGCAGGTCGACCTGGTCGTCGGGGTGATAGTGCACGAGGCACTTCACGACCTGTTCGGTCGGCCAGTGCGTGAGCGACGAGCCGACCGAGCGCGTTTCGTCGAAACGCAGCGGCCGCGAGCCCGGCAGCTCGACCGGGCGGCCGACCCACCAGCCGCGTCCGGTCGCCGACGCAAGCGCGTCGCTGCCGTAGCCGCCACCGTCGATCAGCACACCGACGTGGCCTTCGATATGACGATCGCGCTCGACTTGTTCGACCGCGCGCACGAGCAGGCGCTTCAGCGTCTTGATCCGCGCTTCGTCCGCGCCGGCCTGCACCGCGAGTTCGTAGAACTGGCTGCGATGGTCGAACGCCATTACGCACAGGTCGTCCCATTCGCGGCGCGGCACCGTCACGCGATGCAGGTGCGCGAGCGTGTGGTCGGCGTCGACCACCGGATTGCGGCTGCCGTCGAACCAGTGCGCGAGCTCGGCCGGCGTCGGCATCGCGGCCGAACACGCGTGGCGCGACACGACGATCGCGCCGCACGCGTTCGCGATGCGCGTCGACTCGGCCCAGTCGCGGCCGCGCAGCAGCCCTGACAGCAGGCCCGACAGGAACGCGTCGCCCGCGCCGAGCACGTTGAGCACCTCGACGCGTTCGCCGAGGAAGGTCGGTGCATCGTCGATGCGGGCGGGAATGTCGCCTTCTATCACGCAGCAGCCGAGCGCGCCGCGCTTGACGACCAGCGTCGCGTTCGTGATGTTGCGCACCGCCTGCAACGAGCCGATCACGTCGTGCGGCACGCCGCCCGCGATCAGGAATTCCTCCTCGGTGCCGACCAGCAGGTCGAATTCGCCGAGCACCTGCTGCAGTTGCCGCGTCACCTGCGCGTCCGGCACGTAGCGGTTTTCGCCCGCGCCGCGTGAGGTCAGTCCCCACAGCACGGGCCGGTAGTCGATGTCGAGAATCCGCACGACGCCATGGCGGCGCGCATAACCGAGTGCCGTCAGCGACGCCTCGCGCGTACCCGGCGTCGACAGATGCGTGCCGGTGATCGCGAGCGCGCGGCAGCCGGCGATGAAGTCCTCGCTGATCTCGTCGGCGCGCACGGCCATGTCCGCGCAGTTCTCGCGCACGAACAGCAGCGGGAACGTGTCGCGATCCTTCAGCCCGAGCAGCACCAGCGCGGTGAGGCGCTCGCGGTCGGTCTGCAGCTGGCTCGTGTCGCAGCCTTCGCGCTCGAGCGTCTCGCGCAGGAAGCGGCCCATCTGCTCGTCGCCGACACGCGAGATCATCGCGGTCTTCAGCCCGAGCCGGGCCACGCCGAACGCCACGTTGCCGGACGAGCCGCCGAGATACATCTGGAAGCTGCGCGCATCCTCCAGACGGCTGCCGTACTGCTGCGCATAGAGATCCACGGCCACGCGGCCGAGGCAGGCGAGATCGATGGGGCGGTCACTCGGAAAGTTCAGCAGGCTCATATCACGTGTCACGCTCGCGGCCGGCGTTCGGCGATGCCGGCGGATTAGGGGACCGATCCTCTGGCGGCCGTCCGCACCGTGTACTGCACGACGCGGGACTGCCTGCCGCAAGGAATCGGGCTACGGAACGGAGTCTAGACTTTTTGGAAATACAGTTCCCTAGGTGAAATCACGTAGAAATAAATTTCCAAATTTTCGAGGAAGTGATCTACAGTTTCATCCGGATGCTTCAGTCCCGATCGGACCAGATCGGACTCGGCCCGGCGGCGCGCAACGCGCCGTCTTCCGCCCCCCGGAGATGAGGAGACAGATTGATCATGAAGACCAAGCTGATGGCCGTCGCGGCCGCCGCGATCCTGGCTGCGCCGCTCGCGCATGCCGAGAAGATCGGCGTGACGATGGCGTCGTTCGACGACACGTTCCTGACCATCCTGCGCAACAGCATCGCCGATTCGGCGAAGAAGGATGGCGCGACGGTACAGATCGAGGACGGCGGCAACGACGTCGGCAAGCAGTTGAGCCAGGTCCAGAACATGATCGCGCAGAAAGTCGACGCGATCATCGTGAATGCGGTCGATACCGACGCGACGCCGAAGATCACCAAGATGGTGACGGCCGCGAAGATCCCGCTCGTCTACGTGAACCGCAAGCCGGTCGATTTCGACAAGCTGCCGGCCGGCGTCGCGGTCGTCGCGTCCGACGAGAAGCAGTCGGGCACGCTGCAGGCGCGCCAGGTGTGCAAGCTGCTCGGCGGCAAGGGCGACCTTCTCGTGCTGATGGGCGAACTGTCCAACGAATCGGCGCGCGCCCGCACCAAGGACATCGAGGACGTGATCGCGACGAAGGATTGCTCGGGCATGAAGATCGTCGACAAGCGCGAAGGCAAGTGGAGCCGCACGCAGGGCCAGGACATCACGATGAACTGGCTGAGCTCCGGCACGAAGTTCGACGCGATCATCTCCAACAACGACGAGATGGCGATCGGCGCGATCAACGCGCTGAAGGCCGCGCGCAAGCTGACGCCGAAGACGATCGTCGCCGGCATCGACGCGACGCCGGACGGCCTCGCGTCGATGAAGAGCGGCGAGCTGAAGGTGTCGGTGTACCAGAACGCGGCGGGGCAGGGCCAGCAGGCCGTCGCGGCCGCGCTCAAGCTCGCGAAGAAACAGCCCGTCGACCGCTACGTGAACGTGCCGTTCGAGCTGGTGACGCCCGAGAACATGAACCAGTACGCGAAGCACTGACCGGTGATCCGTTGAACTGCGCGGGCCCGGCATGGCCGGGTTCGCGCGCGACTTGTCGAGGAACGTCCATGTTTACAGCCAGAGTCGCGCGCCCGATGGCCGGCGACGATGCGCGGGCCGCTTCGTCCGGCCCGGCCGGCTCGTCGGCCCCGCCGGCTTCTTCCGCGGCCGACTGCGTGCTCGAAGTGCGCGGCGTCGGCAAGTCCTTTCCCGGCGTCGTCGCGCTCGACGGCGTGCAGTTCCGCGTGCGTCGCGGCACCGTCCATGCACTGATGGGCGAGAACGGCGCGGGCAAGTCGACGCTGATGAAGATCATCGCGGGCGTCTACACGCCCGACCAGGGCGAGATCCTGATCAACGGCGAGCCCGTCGTGCTGAACGGCCCGCTCGATGCGCTCGACCGCGGCATCGCGATGATCCACCAGGAACTCAACCTGATGCCGTACATGACGGTCGCGGAGAACATCTGGATCCGCCGCGAACCGAAGAACCGCTTCGGCCTGATCGACCACGCCGCGCTGCGCCGCCAGACGGCCGAGCTGTTCGAGCGGCTGTCGATCGACATCGATCCGGAAACCGACGTGCGCACGCTGACCGTCGCGAGCCGCCAGATGGTCGAGATCGCAAAGGCCGTGTCGTTCGACTCCGACGTGCTGATCATGGACGAGCCGACTTCCGCACTGACCGACAAGGAAGTCACGCACCTGTTCCGGATCATTCGCCAACTGCGCGAGCAGGGCAAGGGCATCGTCTACATCACGCACAAGATGAACGAGCTGTTCGAGATCGCCGACGAGTTCTCGGTGTTTCGCGACGGCAAGTACATCGGCACCCATGCATCGAGCGACGTCACGCGCGACGACATCATCCGCATGATGGTCGGGCGCGAGATCACGCAGATGTTCCCGAAGGAAGAAGTGCCGATCGGCGACGTCGTGCTGTCGGTGAAGAACCTCGGCGTCGACGGCGTGTTCCGCGACGTGAGTTTCGAACTGCGCGCGGGCGAGATCCTCGGCGTGGCCGGCCTCGTCGGCTCGGGGCGCTCGAACGTCGCGGAGGCGCTGTTCGGCGTCGTGCCGGCCACGTCGGGCGAGATCCGGATCGACGGCAAGCCGGTGCGCATCACGACGCCCGCGCAGGCGATGAAGTACGGGATGGCCTTCCTCACCGAAGACCGCAAGGACACCGGCTGCTTCCTGAATCTCGACCTGCTCGCGAACATGGAAGCCGCGGTGCTCAGCAACCGCTACGTGAAGTTCAATTTCGTGCGGCAGGCGCAACTGAAGCGCGACTGCGAGGAAATGAGCCGGATGCTGCGTGTGAAGTCGCCCGGGCTGCACGAGGAAATCCAGAACCTGTCGGGCGGCAACCAGCAGAAGGTGCTGATCGGCCGGTGGCTGCTCACGCAGCCGCGCATCCTGATCCTCGACGAACCGACGCGCGGCATCGACGTCGGCGCGAAGGCCGAGATCCACCGGCTCGTCAGCGCGCTCGCCGGCAAGGGCGTCGCGGTGCTGATGATCTCGTCGGAAATGCC
Source organism: Burkholderia sp. Se-20378 (assembly GCF_017104665.1). Classification (NCBI taxonomy): domain Bacteria; kingdom Pseudomonadati; phylum Pseudomonadota; class Betaproteobacteria; order Burkholderiales; family Burkholderiaceae; genus Burkholderia; species Burkholderia sp. Se-20378. The sequence goes on from NZ_JAAGPG010000128.1 coordinate 9,795, forward strand.
GGAAGTGCTGGGAATGAGCGATCGCGTGATGGTGATGCACGAAGGGCGCATGACCGGCATCGTCGATCGCAAGGACGCCGACCAGGTCCGCATCATGGATCTCGCGTCGCGCTGAGCCGAACCAAGATTGGAGACAAGGAAATGGGCAACATGAACCCGGTCGCGGATGCGCAGACCATGACCATCAAGACGCGGCACACGAAGTGGCCGCCCGAGCTGAGCATCTTCCTCGTGCTCGTCGGCATCAGCCTGTTCTTCGAGATCGTCGGCTGGATCGTCGTCGGCCAGAGCTTCCTGTTCAACGCCGAGCGGCTCGAGATCATCGTGCTGCAGATGGCCGTGATCGGCATCATCGCGGTCGGCGTGAACCTCGTGATCATCACCAGCGGGATCGACCTGTCGTCGGGGTCGGTCGTGGCTGCGGCGGCGGTCGTATCCGCGAGTCTCGCGCAGGTATCCGATTTTCCACGCGCGGTGTTTCCGCACCTGACCGACCTGCCGATCATCTGGCCCGTGCTGGCCGGCGTGTGCGTCGGGCTGCTGGTCGGCCTGCTGAACGGCTCGCTGATCGCGATGACGGGCATCCCGCCGTTCATCGCGACGCTCGGCACGATGGTCGCCGCGCGCGGCTTCGCAAAGTGGTTCACCAACGGGATGCCGGTGTCGATGCTGACCGACCAGTTCGCGGCCATCGGTGCGGGTGCCAACCCGGTGATCATCTTTCTCGTGGTCGCCGCGATCTTCCACGTCGTGCTGCGCTACACGCGTTTCGGCAAGTACACGTATGCGATCGGCGCGAACCGTCACGCGGCCGTCGTGTCGGGCATCAACGTCACGCGCCACCTGATCTTCGTCTATGCGATCGCGGGCCTGCTGAGCGGGATCGCCGGCACCGTGACGGCCGCCCGCGCGATCTCGGGCCAGTCGGGCATGGGCGTGATGTACGAGCTCGATGCGATCGCGGCGGTCGTGATCGGCGGCACGTCGCTGTCGGGCGGCCTCGGCCGCGTGACGGGCACCGTGATCGGCGTGCTGATCCTCGGCGTGATGACGTCGGGCTTCACGTTCATCCGCATCGACGCGTATTACCAGGAGATGGTCAAGGGCGCGATCATCGTCGCGGCCGTGATCGCCGACCAGTACCGCAACAAGAAGAAGCGCCGCTGAGCCGTCAAGCATCGCCGGCCGAGGGCGGCACGTGCCGCCGCCTGCGTCCGGCACCCGCCACCGTCGAGGACATTCGATGAAGATCGCGCTGGACCCGTACATGATTCGCCACCTGCCGCTCGACCGCCTGCCGCACGCGGTGGCCGAGCTCGGCTACGACCAGATCGAGCTGTCGCCGCGCAGCGACTTTCTCGACTGGTGGGTGATGCCGCGCGCCACGCGTGAACGGATGGCCGCGTTCCGGCAGGCGATGCGCGCGAGCGGCGTCGGCCTTGCGTCGCTGCAGCCGATGTACCGCTGGGCGAGCCCGTTCGAGGACGAGCGGCAATGGGCGGTGCGTTGCTGGAAGAAGGCGATCGAGGTGGCGGTCGAGATGGAGTGCGCGCTGATGGTGTCGGAGTTCGGGCGCGGCGCGTCGCCCGAGCGCTCGGTCGGCGAACGGCCGGGGGCGAACCCGAAGGAATTGTGCGAAGCCGCGTGGTTCCGGTCGATGGACGAGCTGCTGCCGATCCTCGAGCGTGAACGCATCGTGCTGTCGGTCGAGCCGCATCCGGAGGACTGGATCGAGCAGTTGCAGCCCGCGATCGACATCGTCACGAACATCGGCTCGCCGTCGCTGAAGCTGTCGTACATCGCACCGCACACGTTCTACTACGGCGACGACATGGCCGCGATGATCGCGCAGGCCGCGCCGATCCTCGCGCACGTGCGCGTGGCCGATACCTTCGATCACCGCAAGAGCAGCCAGCTGCGCTACATCGTGAACCCGCCGGGTTCGAACCAGATCCGCGTGCACCAGCATCTCGACATCGGGCAGGGCGAGATCGACTGGGACGTGTTCTTTCGCGCGCTCGGCGCGGCAGGCTTCGACGGCGTGATGTCGTCGTGCGTGTTCGCGTGGGAGGAGCGTGCGGAAGCGTCGTCGCGCTACATGCGCGACACGATCCAGCGCTACGTCGATCGTCATTTCGATCGATCCGCGCACTGACGAATGACTGACCGGTGCGGCGCGTGCCGCACCGCCAATGAACGACTGGAGACTTTTAGATGACCTTGCAAATCGGCGTGATCGGCTGCGGTGCGATCGGCCAGGACCATATTCGCAGACTGACCCGCACGCTGTCCGGCGCGCGTGTCGTGGCCGTCAACGACATCGATCCGCAGCAGGCGCGCGACGCGGTGACGAAGTACGGGCTCGACGCCGAGATCTACGGCGACGGCCACGAGGTGGTCGCGGCTGCCGACGTAGAGGCCGTGCTCGTCACGTCGTGGGGGCCGACACACGAAGCGTTCGTGCTCGACGCGATCGCGCACGGCAAGCCCGTGTTCTGCGAGAAGCCGCTCGCCGTCACGGCCGAAGGCTGCATGCGGATCGTCGAAGCCGAAGTCGCGCACGGCAAGCGGCTCGTGCAGGTCGGCTTCATGCGGCCGTACGACGAAGGTTACCGCGCGCTGAAGCGCGTGATCGACAGCGGCGAGATCGGCGCGCCGCTGATGCTGCACTGCGCGCACCGCAACCAGTCGGTCGGCGAGCGCTACACGACCGACATGGCGATCACCGATACGCTGATCCACGAACTCGACGTGCTGCGCTGGCTGCTTGGCGAGGACTACGTGAGCACGCAGGTCGTCTATCCGAAGAAGACGCGCCATGCATCGTCGCATCTCGCCGATCCGCAGATCGTGCTGCTGGAAACCGCGAGCGGCGTGCGCATCGACGTCGAGATCTTCGTGAACTGCCAGTACGGCTACGACATCCAGTGCGAGGTGGTCGGCGAGCAGGGCATCGCGAAGCTGCCCGATCCGCCGGCCGTGGGGCTCAAGCACGCGGCGCGGCAGTCGGTCGAGATCATGACCGACTGGAAGGAGCGCTTCATCGCGTCGTACGACGTCGAGCTGCAGGCGTTCATCGACGGCGTGCGGGCACACGCGCTCACCGGGCCGTCGGCCTGGGACGGCTACGCGGCAGCGGTCGCGGCCGACGCCTGCGTGCGTGCGCAAAAGAGTGGGGCGGTCGAACCGATCGCGATGGCCGAACGCCCTGCGTTCTATCGCGGCTGAACCGCAGCCGCCTACCTGCCGGACTGACCGACATGACGATGAAGATGGGTTGCGCACCGTGCTGCTGGGGTGTCGACGACGTGAAGAACCCGCACTTGCCGCCGTGGCGGCAGGTGCTTGCCGAAGCGGCCGCGGCCGGCTACTCGGGCATCGAGCTCGGGCCGTACGGCTATATCCCGCTCGAGCTGGACGTGGTGAGCGCCGAGCTGGAGCGGCAGCGTCTGAGCATCACCGCCGGCTCCATCTTCGACGATCTGGTGTCGCCGGGGAACTTGCCGAACCTGCTGCGCCAGACGCGCGACATCTGCGCGTTGATCACGCGGCTGCCGAAACTGCCGACGCAGGACGGCCAGCGCCATGCGGCGCCGTACCTGGTCGTGATGGACTGGGGTCACGAGGAACGCGACTACGCGGCCGGTCATGGTGATCGCGCGCCGCGGCTGTCGGACGAAAGCTGGGCGGCGATGGTCGAGCAGATCCGGCAGATCGCGACGATCGCGCGCGACGAATTCGGCGTGCGCACGGTGATCCATCCGCATGCGGGCGGCTACATCGAGTTCGCGGACGAGATCGACCGGATCGTCGCCGACATTCCGGCCGACACGGCCGGCCTCTGTCTCGACACGGGCCACCTTTACTACTCGGGCATGGACCCGGAAGCCTGGCTGCGCCGCCACGCGGCGCGCCTCGACTACGTACATTTCAAGGACATCGATGCGGCCGTGTACGACGCGGTGATGGGCGAGCACATCGCGTTCTTCGCCGCGTGTGCGCGCGGCGTGATGTGCCCGATCGGCACCGGCGTGCTCGACTACCGGTCGATCCGGCACGCGCTCGACGACATCGGCTACGCCGGCTACATCACGATCGAGCAGGAGCGCGATCCGCGCAATGCCGGCACGAGCCTGCGCGACGTCGCCGCAAGCCGCGCGTTTCTCGCGTCGGCCGGCTTCGCATGATTCGGCGCACCGCGCACCCCCTGAACTGAACACGGACCTGGAACACCACCATCATGATTGACGGACAGATTCTGCTTGGACATTCGATTCGCTGGGGCATGGTCGGCGGCGGGCTCGGCAGCCAGATCGGCTACAGCCACCGGTCGGCCGCGTTGCGCGACGGCAGCTTCCAGCTGGTCGCCGGCGCGTTCGACATCGATCCGGAACGCGGCCGCCAGTTCGGCGTGAAGCTCGGCGTCGCGGCCGAGCGCTGCTATCCCGACTACGCGTCGATGTTCGACGCCGAGGCGCGCCGCCCGGACGGCATTCGCGCGGTGTCGATCGCGACGCCGAACAACACGCACTTCGAGATCTGCCGCGCCGCGCTGAACGCGGGGCTGCACGTGGTCTGCGAGAAGCCGCTGTGCTTCACGACCGAGGAGGCCGAAGCGCTGCAGCGGCTGTCGGTCGAGAAGAACCGGATCGTCGGCGTCGCGTACGGTTATTCCGGACACCAGATGATTGAACAGGCGCGCGAGATGATCGCGCGCGGCGATCTCGGCGAGATCCGCATCGTGCAGATGCAGTTCGCGCACGGGTTCCACAGCGAGGGTGTCGAGGCCGCGAGCGCGGCCGCGCGCTGGCGCGTCGACCCGAAGTTCGCGGGCCCGAGCTACGTGCTCGGCGACATCGGCACGCATCCGCTGTACATCTCCGAAGTGATGGCGCCCGAGCTGAAGATCCAGCGCCTGATGTGTTCGCGGCAGAGCTTCGTGAAGAGTCGTGCGCCGCTGGAAGACAACGCGTTCACGATCATGGAATACGATACGGGCGCGGTCGGCTACGTGTGGTCGAGCGCGGTGAACGCGGGCTCGACGCACAGCCAGAAGGTGCGCGTGATCGGCTCGAAGGCGAGCGTCGAGTGGTGGGACGAGCATCCGAACCAGTTGCGCTACGAAGTGCAGGGGCAGCCCGCCCAGGTGCTCGATCGCGGGATGGGTTATCTGCATCCGCATGCATTGCGCGAGGATCGCATCGGCGCCGGGCATCCGGAAGGGCTGTTCGAGGCCTGGTCGAATCTCTACGCGCGCTTCGCGCTCGCGATGGATGCGGCCGATCGCGGCGACGCCGCGGCGTTGAAGAACATCCGTTATCCGGACGTCCACGCGGGCGTGGAAGGCGTGCGCTGGGTCGAGAACTGTGTGCGCTCCGCCGATGCGGGCGGCGTGTGGGTCGACTATCGCTGAACCGGCGGCACGGGCCGGCTGAGGCGCGCTGCGCGCCCGTCGTGCAAGGCTTCGCACCGACGGCCGGCCTTGGTAGACACCCTAATCTTTACGACGCCGCGAGAGCGTTGGACAATCGCTTCCAGTATTGCCGTGGAGCGTAGGCAAGTGATGATCGAGCGCGTGGGAGCGAGCACGCGGCGCGGGCCGCGCCGCAAACGTGATTAAATTCGCCCTTCATGCATGTATCCAGGTGAGCCCCGGGCCGCGTCCGTCAACATCGCGCGCACGTCGGGGCCGTCAACTTCGCGCTATCCGATGAGTTCATCCGAGAAACCTCCCGCCACCGTCGAGCAGTTCCTGCAGCATCTGACGCAGGAGTACGACGGCCTCAGCAATCGCCTGAAGGTGATTGCGCGCCACGTGGAAACGCATCGGGACCAGCTTGGCCTGGAAGGCATCCAGTCGCTCGCGGAAGCGTGCGGCGTCCAGCCGTCGGCTGTCGTGCGTTTCGCGAAGCATTTCGGCTTTTCCGGCTTCTCCGAGATGCAGCGGCTGTTCCGCGAAGGGATCGCGCAGCAGATCGCGCCGGGACGCGCGTACAACCTGCGGCTGCGCGACGTGATCGAATCGGGCTCGTCGAGCCTGCAGCCCGAGCAGATCGCCGACGAGTTCATCAAGGGCAGCATCGCCGGGATGCAGCAGCTGCGGCAGACGCTCGATTCGCAGGCGCTCGCGCAGGCCGTCGACCTGCTCGCCGAAACGCAGGCGATCTGGATCGCGGGCTCGCGGCGCGCGTTTCCGATTGCCGTGTACCTCGACTACGCGCTGCAGCACACCGACAAGCGCATCGGCTTGTTCAGCGCGCTCGGCAGCATGCATCTCGGGCAGATCCGCTCGGTGCGCGAGGGCGACGTGATGATCGTCATCTCGTTCATGCCGTATGCGGAGGAAACCGTGCAGGTCGCGCAGCAGGCCGTGCAGCGCGGCGCGCGGCTGATCGCGATCACCGACAGCCGGATGAGCCCGCTGGCGCGGGAGGCCGAGGTGACGCTGATGGTGCAGGACAGCGCCACATTCGGCTTCCGCGCGCTGACCGCCACGATGGGTCTTGCGCAGAGCCTGTTCGTCGCGCTCGCGTACCGGCTCGAACTGTCGTACCTGCCGACCGCCGACGGCGCGCACGGCACGAAGGCCGGCTGACGCATCCTGCCGGCGCACCGCCCGCATGACAGAGCCGCGGGCGGCATGCCGTCAGGCGGTTACTTCGCGGTCGGCATCGCGAATTCGGCGCCCTTGCCGATGCTCGACGACCAGCGCTGCATCACCGACTTCTGGCGCGTATAGAAGCGCACGCCTTCCTCGCCGTACGCGTGCATGTCGCCGAACAGGCTCTTCTTCCAGCCGCCGAAGCCGTGCCACGCCATCGGCACCGGAATCGGCACGTTGATGCCGACCATCCCGACCTGGATGCGCCGCGAGAACTCGCGTGCGATGCCGCCGTCGCTCGTGAAGCACGACACGCCGTTGCCGAATTCGTGCGCGTTGATCAGGTCGACCGCCTCGCCGAAATCCTTCACGCGCACGCAGCCGAGCACGGGCCCGAAGATTTCTTCCTTGTAGATGCGCATGTCGGGCGTCACGTGGTCGAACAGCGTGCCGCCGGTGAAGAAGCCTGCCTCGCGACCCGGCACGCGCAGCCCGCGGCCGTCGACCACCAGTTGCGCGCCTTCGTTCACGCCTTGCTCGATATAGCCTTCGATGCGCTTGAGTGCTTCGCCGGTGACGATCGGGCCCATCTCGACTTCCGGCGACATGCCGTCGCCGATCACCAGCTTGCGCGCACGCTCGGCCACCAGCGGCACGATCTTGTCCGCAATGTCGCCCACCAGCACTGCGACGCTGATCGCCATGCAGCGTTCGCCGGCCGAGCCGTACGCGGCGCCGATCAGCGCATCGACGGCCTGCTCGAGGTTCGCGTCGGGCATCACGACGAGGTGGTTCTTCGCGCCGCCGAGCGCCTGCACACGCTTGCCCGACTGCACGGCGCGCTGCTGCACGTAGGCCGCGATCGGCGTCGAGCCGACGAAGCTGACGGCCTGCACGTCGGGATGGTCGAGCAGCGCGTCGACCGCGCCCTTGTCGCCCTGCACGACGTTGAACACGCCGGCCGGCAGCCCGGCCTGCGTGAGCAGGTCGGCGATGAACAGGGCCGCCGACGGGTCGCGCTCGCTCGGCTTCAGCACGAACGTGTTGCCCGTCGCGATTGCGACCGGGAACATCCAGCACGGCACCATGCACGGGAAGTTGAACGGCGTGATGCCCGCGACGACGCCGAGCGGCTGGCGCATCGTCCAGTTGTCGATGCCGGTGCTGACCTGGTCGGTGAAGTCGCCCTTCAGGAGTTGCGGCACGCCGCACGCGAATTCGATGATGTCGATGCCGCGGGCGACTTCGCCCTGCGCGTCGGAGAATACCTTGCCGTGCTCGGCCGTGATGATCGCCGCGAGGGCGTCGCGATGCTCGTTCATCAGTTGCAGGAAGCGGTGCATGACGCGCGCGCGGCGGATCGGCGGCGTCGCGGCCCAGGCCGGGAACGCGGCGTTGGCCGACGCGACGGCCTGCTGCACTTCGCTGTCGTCGGCGAGCGCCACGCGGCGCACCGCACGGCCGAGCGCGGGATTGAGGACGTCCTGGAAGCGGCCGCTGCGGCCGGCGACGGGCGCGCCGTCGACATAGTGGCCGACGTCGGCGTCGGAGGTGTACGCGGGAACCGGATTCATCGTGTCTCCTGGGGATCGGGTGAGGGTGGACAGCACCCAGTCTAGGCAAACGCACCGGGCGGGAGAAGGCCGCGCAGCTTGATTCACTGTTCAGAATTCTGAATAATCACCGGATGAATCAGCAAAATGTCCAGGCGCTCTGGCCGCATATCCATTCGCTGACGGTGCTGGCCGCGGCCGGCAGTTTCACCGCCGCCGCGCAGCGGCTCGGCATCAGCAAGGCCGCGATGAGCCAGCGCATCGCCGATCTCGAAAAAGCGGCCGGCGTGCCGCTCGTGCGGCGCACGACGCGCAGCGTGCGGCTCACCGACGCCGGCCAGACGCTCGTCGACAGCACGCGCGACGCGTTCGAGTCGATCGGGCAGCACTTCGCGCGCGTGAAGGATCTCGCCGGAGAACCGCGCGGCCTGCTGCGCCTGACGGTGCCGGTCGCGCTCGGGCGCCAGCAGGTCGTGCCGCACCTGCCCGATTTCCTGCGGCAGCATCCGGGCGTGCAGATCGAGCTCGACCTGTCGGATCGGCTGCATTCGCTGACGCAGGAGGGTTTCGACCTCGCGATCCGCCATACGACCACCGCGCCGCAGACCCACGTCGCCTGGAAGCTGTGCGACACGCGCTCGCTGCTCGTCGCGAGCCGCGACTACCTCGACGCGCGTGGCGCGCCGCGACACCCGAGCGAGCTCGTCGATCACAGCTGCCTGTGCTACCTGCGCGACAACGAGCCGGCCGCATGGAGCTTCGAGCCGCACGGCCGTCGGCGCGAGCGTGTGAGCGTGCCGGTGCGCGGCAGCTTCGCGGCGAACAACAGCGAGGCGATGCGCGAGGCCGCGCTCGGCGGGCTCGGCATCGCGCTGCTGCCGGATTTCAGCGCGCAGCGCGATCTCGATGCCGGCCGGCTGGTCGCGCTGCTCGACGGCTGGCGGCCGTCGGGTGCGTTCGGCGACCACATC
>NZ_JAAGPG010000129.1:0-18725 GCF_017104665.1 Burkholderia sp. Se-20378
CGCATCGGCCGCTGCGCGGCGCTCGCGTTCGCCCGCGAAGGTGCAACGATCGTCGCGTGCGACATCGATCTCGCGAGCGCCGAACGCACCGCGCTGCTGATCGGGTTGACCGGCGCGCAAGCGCATGCGAAACGCGTCGACGTCGGGTCCGCCGACGACATGGAAGCGCTGGCGACGTGGGTCGGCAGCGAACTCAGCGGCGCGGACGTCGTGATCAACAACGCGGGCATCGGCATGGCCGGCGGCATCCTCGACACCAGCGCGCGGCACTGGGAGCGCATCCTGCACGTGAACCTGTGGGGCGTGATCCATGGCTCGCGGCTGTTCGCGCAGCAGATGGCCGCGCGCGGCACCGGCGGCCACATCGTCAACACCGCATCGGCCGCCGCGTTCGGGCCGTCGCGCGACCTGCCCGCGTATGCGACGACGAAGGCCGCCGTGCTGATGCTCAGCGAATGCATGCGCGCGGAACTCGCGGAGCAAGGCATCGGCGTGACGGCCGTGTGCCCCGGCTTCGCGGAGACCGGAATCATGGCGTCGACGCACTACGCGGGCGCCAATGCACAGGACGAAGCGCGGCTGCGCAAGCGCGCGACGAAGCTGTACCAGATGCGTGGCCTGAAACCCGAAACCGTCGCGCAGGCGATCGTCGACGGCGTGCTGCGCAACCGCCCCGTCGTCGCGGTCGGCGGCGAGGCGCACGCGATGCGCTTCGTCGGCCGCTTCATGCCGTGGCTCGGCCGGATGATCGCCCGCGTCAGCATGGCATCGCATTGACGGCGCACGACGCCGCACAGGGAGACACAGATGACCGATACCGCCGACTATCACAAGATCAAGGCCCGGCACGTGAAGTTCGACTTCAGCGACACGCCGATTACCTGGGTGCCGAACGATCCGGGCAGCACGCACATCATCAACACGCTGAACCTGCTGTTCCCGGAAGGCGAGCTGTGGTTCTGCCGCGTGTACAACAAGGCCCTGCCGCTGATCACCGATGCGCGCCTGCGCGACGAGGCCGAAGGCTTCCTGCGGCAGGAAGCCGTGCATTCGCGTTCGCACGGCGGCGTGCTCAAGCACTACTACGACCGGCACGGGATCGACACGAAGCCGTTCACGCAGAAGCTCAACCGCCTCTTCACGCGCGTGCTCGGCGAGCAGCCGCTCGGGCTGAAGATCGGCCACACGCGTTTCTGGCTGCGCCAGCAGCTCGCGGTGATCGCGTCGCTCGAGCATTTCTTCGGCTATCTCGGCAACTGGGTGCTCAACGCGCACGGGCTCGACGAAGGAAAAGCCGACCCGACGATGGTCGACCTGCTGCGCTGGCACGGCGCGGAAGAAGTCGAGCACCGCACGGTCGCGTTCGACATCTACCGGCACCTGGGCGGCACCTATCCGGAGCGCTGCGTACACATGGCGTTCGTGATCCTGCTGCTGCTCTACTACATCACGACGGGCGCGAAGTTCATGTACCGGCGCGACCCGGCCGCCGGCCGCTACCCGGGCTTCGTGCTCGCGTGGTGGCAAGGCTCGCGGCGCGGGCACCTGCCGTCGTTCTGGAAGGTGATCGGCGCGGCGCTGCGCTATTTCAAGCCGAGCTATACGCCGCACCACGAGGGCTCGACCGAACAGGCGCTCGCCTATCTCGCCCGCTCGCCGGCTGCGCAGGCGGCCGCGCACGGCGGCAACTGGGGCACGACGAAGGGCGCCTGACCGGGGTTTATTGCCGGCTCGGCGGGCGGCGCCCGCCGAAATGCGTACAATCGCGGCTTCATTTCCCGGAGGTGCCGCGATGGCCATGAAGAAAACCGATCTCGAAAAGAACAAGGCGCTCAAGCTGACGCAAGCGATGAAACAGTCGGGCGCCGCGCGTTTCGGCAAGGGCGCCGACGACGCGGCCAAGCTCGACCGCCGCGCGCAGCGCAAGCTCGACCAGGAACAGGGCCTCGTGCCGTTCGCCTGCAAGCTCAACGCCGAACTCGTCGAACAGCTCAAGGCGCGCGCGGCCACGCACCCGGAAGGGATGACGGGCCTGCTGTCCGAGCTGCTCGTGAACGGGCTCGCGCAACGCGACGCGTGACCGCCACGTATCTCGAAATTTCCGTTGACATTGGTGCGCTGCGACGACACACTCGTTCGCATGCCTACGCTCAAGCCCGCCGCCATCGCGCATAAAACACCAGTGAACGCCAATACGTGGCGATCACCGGGGGCGCTTGTGCGTTAGCATCGAAATTCAGTTGCGCATGTCACAAGGCCTCGCCGGAAACGGATGAGGCCTTTTTGTTTTGGTGCGCGTCATCCCGCCCGGCTCAACGGATGGAGATGACGATGGACCAAGCAAGCCGGCTGGTTGTCTGCCCCGATCGGTGCCGCACCGATGCGATCGCATTGCCGCGGGTCGTGATGCAATTCACGGTCGCGCCGCGCAAGACGCTGACATGGTGCGCGCAAAACGATGCCGAAATCCGTGTGCACGACGCGACGCTGTGGGTCACGCGGCTGGGCAGCGTCGACGATTACTGGATACGAACCGGCGACGTGCTGCGCGTGCGGCGCGGCGATCGCATCTGGATGAGCACCGACGACGACCGTCCGGCCGAAGCATCGATCACGACCGCATACGCGATGACACGCGGCGCATGGCTGGCGCATGCGCTCGCGCGAATGCGCAGCTTGCTGCGCGAGCGATGTCGAAGTTGAAGTTGAAGTTGAAGTTGAAGCCGAAGTCGTCCATGACGAAAGCGCTGCTGCACACTCGCTACGGGGATGCAGCGGCGTCACGCAATGCCAGGTGCGCACGTCGATGCATCGTGCTCACCTATCCCGAAAATTGTCGTTGACAACGCAGTTCCACGCAGACAAACTCGTTCGCATGCCTACGTACACGCTCATCGCCGCCGTGATTCATCGATCGATGAACATTCGAAAGAATGGTTCACGGGAGGCGCGTGTGCGTTAGCAGTCGAGCAGTACCGCATGTCACACAAGGCCTCACCGGAAACGGATGAGGCCTTTTTGTTCTGGTGCGCGTCATCCATCCGGCTCACTGAATGGAGAAGACGATGGACCAGGCAAGCCCGCTGTTTGACCGTCCCGATCGGCGCCGCGCCGGCACGATCGCGTTACCGACTGTCGTGATCCGTTTCGCGGTCGCGCCGCGCACGACGCTGACGTGGCGCGCGCCGCGGGACGCGGAGCTCCGCGCGCATGGCGCGGCGCTGTGGGTCACGCGCCCGCCGTGCGTCGACGACTACTGGGTGCAGCCCGGCGACGTGCTGCGTATCGCACGTGGCGAGCGCATCTGGCTCGGCACCGATGCCGACCGGTCGGCCGAAGCGACGCTCACGACGGCATTCGTGCGTCGCGGCGAGCGCTTCAGGCGCACGCTCGCGCAAGTGCAACGTTTGCTCTTTGGGGCAGGGGGAACGAGCGGATAAGCGACGCGCCGTCAGGCACGCGAGACGCTGAACGGCCGCGACCGAAAACGGACGCACCTGCGGCGTAACGCGCCGCAGGTGCGCATCGAATGTCGCGGCACGCCGGTGCGTGCCGCGAGCGATCGCGCGCCGTGCGCAGCGACGGGATGCAACAGGTGCATCAGGTGCTGGCGGCGAGACGCGGGCCCGTGCTTCGGGGAGTGGACTCGAGGTCGGAACGTTGCGCTGCCTGCGAGGTCACCCACGGATCGATGCCCTGCTTCTGCACCTCTTCGAGGAATGACACACGTGTGCGCCAGTAATCCGCTTGTAATTTCGCGTCGATGACGCGCTGTTCGGCTGCGAACAGTTCCATGCGCGCCGTCACGAGCATCGACGCAGCGGTTTTTTCCGGCGTGGGGGCGTGTCGCATCGCCCAACGGCTGATCCAGTTCAACATGCTGACCTCCGTGATTACGGACGAACCCGCATCGGGCAATCGCAAGCGGCCGTGCCTGCCCGAACACGCAACGGCCTTGACCGCACTACACCGCCCGGCCTGCACGGACTGCGACTCCCCCGCGTCGGCAATTACCGGCCGGCGTGTGCATGCGCGGTGTATCTATCCTAGAAAGACTTGCCGGTTTATGCGATGGGGTCTTGCAATCTTTTACACAGAAACCACAGTCGCCCCCGCATCACGAAATGACAGTTGCGGGCGGGACGGCTTCGGCGCAGGATAGCCCGATATCTGCAACCGCCTGGACTGACGAATGGCCGCTGCACGCCGCTGCCGGGCATCCGTACCGGCCGCGCCCGTGCGTTTGCGCGCACGCGCGGCCTGCCCCGCGTTCGTTCAGCATGCGGGCGCTCCGTTTCAGTCGGATGTCATTCCGCACCCGCGCCGCGCGATACGCCGCGCGTGCCGTGTTGCACGCCGTCATGCACGCCGTTGCGCACGCATCGGCCCGCGTCGTTCGCGCATCCCGCTCCCGTTTCAGCCATTTCTTCCGGCCCGTTCCGCCCGAACCGGTAAAATGCGCGCCTTCGCCGCGCGGCCGGGCTGCCAGACCGTTCGCGCGCAGGCAGCCGATCCATCTTTCGATCGTGCCCTCCAACTATATCGTCCGAGCTATCCGCGCTATTACAATCCGCCGATAGCCGGGCAATAGTGGCTGGTTACAGTAAGCCGGCCGCGCGCTGCCTTTACAACAATTCGGCACAACAAGCAACACGACAACCCGACCGGAGAAACGCCTTCATGGAATCCATCAAGCGGTATTTCGGCTTCGCTGAAGCCGGCACCGACTTCCGCACCGAAATACTCGCGGGCGTCACCACGTTCCTGACGATGGCTTACATCATCTTCGTCAACCCCGCGATCCTCGGCGACGCCGGCATGCCGAAGGAATCCGTGTTCGTCGCGACCTGCCTCGTCGCGGCGCTGGCGTCGCTCATCATGGGGCTCTACGCGAACTACCCGATCGCATGCGCGCCCGGCATGGGCCTGAACGCGTATTTCGCGTACACCGTCGTCAAGGGGATGGGTTTCACGTGGCAGGCCGCGCTCGGCGCGGTGTTCATCTCCGGCTGCCTGTTCCTGCTCGTCACGCTGTTCCGCGTGCGCGAGGCGATCGTCAACGGCATTCCAAAATCGCTGCGGATCTCGATCACAGCGGGTATCGGCCTGTTCCTCGGCATCATCTCGCTGAAGACCTCGGGCGTGATCGTCGGCAACCCGGCCACGCTCGTCACGTTGGGCGACCTGCACAAGCACGACACGATCCTCGCGATCGTCGGCTTCTTCACGATCGTCACGCTCGACCACCTGCGCGTGCGCGGCGCGATCCTGATCGGCATCATCGGCGTCACGATCCTGTCGTTCTTCTTCGGCGACAACCAGTTCCACGGCGTGTTCTCCGCACCGCCGTCGATCGATGCGACGCTGTTCAAGCTCGACATCGGCGCGGCGCTGTCGACCGGCATCATCAACGTGATCCTCGTGTTCTTCCTCGTCGAGCTGTTCGATGCGACGGGCACGCTGATGGGCGTCGCGAACCGCGCGGGCCTGCTCGTCGAAGGCAAGATGAACCGCCTGAACAAGGCGCTGCTCGCCGACAGCACGGCGATCGTCGCGGGCTCGGTGCTCGGCACGTCGTCGACCACCGCGTATATCGAAAGCGCATCGGGCGTGCAGGCCGGCGGCCGCACCGGCGTGACGGCCATCACCGTCGCGGTGCTGTTCCTCGCGTGCCTGTTCATCGCGCCGCTCGCCGGCGTCGTGCCGGCGTACGCCACGGCGCCGGCACTGCTGTACGTGTCGTGCCTGATGCTGCGCGAGATGGTCGAGGTGCCGTGGGACGATGCAACGGAAGCCGTGCCGGCCGCACTGACCGCGCTGCTGATGCCGTTCACGTACTCGATCGCGAACGGTGTCGCGTTCGGCTTCATCGCTTACGGCGGCCTCAAGCTGCTGACGGGCCAGGCCCGCTCGGTCAAGCCGATCGTGTGGCTCATCGCAGCCGTGTTCCTGTTCCGCTTCTTCTATCTCGGCAGCGAGTGACGGTGGCGCTTCGGCGCGATGCAGGATGCACGATGAAAAAACGCCACCTTCGGGTGGCGTTTTTCGTTGTACGCGCCGTGACTGCCGCCGCCTGGCCTTGTCCGCGCGGATCAAGGTGTCGCGACACCCTTGAGCTCCTCGTCGTATAGCCGCTGCGCCAGCGTCGGATCGAGCGCCTTGACGCGGCGATACAGCTGCACCGCGTCATCGGCCCGCCCGGTACGGCGATAAGCGACCGCCAGGTTGGCCATGACTTGCGCGTCATCGGGATACGCGCGGTTCAATTCCTCGAAGATCCCGACCGCCGCATCGGGCCGCTTGCCGCGAATCGCCGCGATGCCCATCGCCTCCCGCGCCAACCGGTTCGACGGATCAAGCTTCAATGCATGCGCAGCCGCGGTCGACGCTTCGTCGGGCTGTCCGATCTGGTTCAGCTCGCCCGCGAGCACCACCCACCCCGCCGCCAGCGATTCGTCCAGTGTCACCGCGCGCCGGAACGATGCGACGGCCTGCACATGCTGGCCCAGTTGCGCCAGCGTCACGCCGTGCATCCGCCATGCCCTCGCGTCGCCGTCGTTCAGCTTGATGGATCGATCAAGTGCACTCAACGCATCGACGTAGTTCGACTGCGTCATGTACAGCGCGCCGAGCCGCAACCAGTATTCGGCATTGTCCGGCGCCGCTTCAACCGCATTGTGCATCGCGCTGGACGCATTGCCGGACTGGCCTTGCAGCGCATATGCCTGGGTTAGCGCGCCCTGAATGAGCGCGGTCGTGGCGGGATCGCCGCCCTTCTGCGCGCTCAGTGCATGCTGGTAACTGACGATCGCGTCCGCCAGGTGACCGAGATCGTATTGCGCGCGGCCGAGTGCATACCAAAGCCGCACATCGTCGGGAAAGGCCTTCAATCCGTCTTGCAGCACACCGATGGTTGCCTGGGCATCCGGCTGCGTCGAGGCCAGCAGACTCCACGCATCGGCCTGGCGCGAACCGGACAGATCATGTACGCCCCGTTCGAACAACGGTCGCGCAGCGGCCTTGTCGCCGCGCCGCAAATACGCGATGCCGAGATTCATCGGCAGCATCGCGTCCGACGGATCGGCACGCATGCCGGCATGAAACGCGTCGAGTGCGCGGTCCATCTGCCCCAGCTCAGCATAGGTGTTGCCGAGCGAACTCCAGCCAAATGCGTATGACGGATCGTTTTCGACCGAGCGGCGATAGGCGGCCAGGCTGAGCGCGCCGCGATCGGGCAGCCGGCTCGTGCGATAGGCATTGCCGAGGTTGTTCCACGCCCATGCGCTGTGCGGTCGCGCGGCCGTCCATGCAAGGTCATGGCGAATCAGCCCGTCGACGTCGTTCGCCACCGCGTACGCGCGCGCCTGGCTCATCCAGGCGGTCGCTTCGAGCGGCAGGTCGACGGCCGGCATCTTCGCCGCCACGGTCGCAATCCACTCGACCGGCAGCACCATGTAAAGCGACGCGGCATTGTCCGCGTGGGCGCCCACCATGCCGATCAGATTGCCCTGCTCGTCGTAGACGCCGGCCCCCGGTTCGGGCAGGCGCGGCGCCGCCGGATTCGGCGACGCGAGCACGCCGGAATGCATGCCGCCGTCCGCGGCCCATGCATGGCAGCACGCGCGCAGCGCAACGGGATCACGACGGCCGAATCGCGCGCCCGCCAGATAGACGGTCGTGGCCGATTCCGGGCTTCGCGCCGTCAGCGGCACAGCGGCGACGTCGAGACCCGTCGCTTCGACGATGCAGATGTCCCGATCCTGGTTGCCCGCGACGAGACGCGCGGGAAGACGGTGGCCATCGGCCGATGCGATGTCGAATGCCGGTCGGCCTGCGAGCCGATGACACGGCGTCGCGACGCGACCCGGCGCCACGACTATGCCGCCCGTCACGACATCGCCCGCGACGAGGTTGACCTCACCTGGCGCGTTCTGACCGATCGCGTCGTCATCCGATCGAACCGCCCCATCGGCCATCGACATGCCGGCTGCGAGCAACCATGCGCCTGCCAGCAGACGGCGCGCCCTCCCCCATCCCGAACGATTTTCCACGTGCGGTGCCCTCTTTTTATTGTGTTGGAATTCGAATGATTTTCTCTGCGATCCTGACGAATCGGGATGCCGGTTCGTGTCGGCACACTAGCAGCCGGCCCGGCGCAGCGGCAATCCGGTGCGGCCCGCATACGAAAATGCCGCCCGGCCCCGCCGAACGGCATTGCGTGAAAGGCAACGTCTTCGCGTGCGCAACGTTCAGCGACGTGCGCCGCAAAACGAGCGTCGTGTCGTCAGCGCCAGTTGGCCTCGTAGAAGCGGACGTAGCCGCTGCGCAGCGTCACGCACTGCGCGCGCGTCTCCGACAGCAGGCGCCGTGCAGCCGCCTCGATACGGTCGCGGTGCTGGTCGAATGCGCCGACCATGTCCTCGAAGCGCGGCGACGCCGCGCCGAAGTGATCTTCCAGTGCCTCGGCGGTGATCTGACATTGGACGCGCTCGCCATTGACCAACGCCGTGAACGCAAGCATCAGGTCGCGCCCCGAATACTCGGGCTTCTCGTTCGTGAAATGGATCTGCATGGGAGCCGCCTCGACCGGTAGAAAACGAATGACCGCGTCCGTCGTCCGCTACCGGCCGGACGAAATGTACGCGGGCTCGCCGGCGGAGGCGCGGCCCGCGGATGATGGCGCGGACAATGCATGCCGGTTGCTTTCCACTTTAGACGGTTTCGCGCAGGAGACAAATATTCCGGCGTGCGTCGTTCCGACGCGCATTTCCTCTGATCAGCGCGGCATCCGGCACCGTTTCGACAAGCGGCGTCAGTGAGGGTCGTTCGGCCAGACGTTGAGCGCAATGGCAGCCGTCGTGGCGCCCACCGCAATCGCGGCCGCCCCGTATCGCACCGCATCGGTCAGATCGAACAGCAGCCCGTGGATCGCCACGGCGATGCCGCCCAGCATGATGAAAGTGGCGATGGCCGCCAGCACGACTCTCAGTTCCGTCCGAACCATGATGCCTCTCCCGAACGGATGCATGTCGCGTCGCATGCATGTTGCAATGCGGAACACGGCGCGTGCGTGCTCCATTTCCATCATTGCAGGCGGGCATTTAAAAGCAAGGGGATTTTGTTCGCGGTCGCGCTTCGTACGCGGCGCTTGTATGATGATGCGTACCCGGATGGTCGCCGTTCGCACACCGATGGTGCGCCGCACGGGGAGGCGGGAATCTGTTGCGGGTTTCGGTGCATGTGCGTGCGCCGAGAACCGGTCAATTTCGAGAAGCATGGGGCCTGGGTTGGCGTTGAAGTGCCAACCGGGCTCGAACGCGAAGCATGGGATCAGAGCAAACGCTGAAGTGCTAACTCTGATCGACCGCGAAGCATGGGATCAGAGCAAGCGCTGAAGTGCTAACTCTGATCGACAGGAGACAAGTCATGCCGCAACCCTTCGTGCTGCCCGCCACCGCGGGTCGCACCGACCTGCTCGCGCAGGCGCATGCGCGTTCGACCGCGGTCGGCCTGCGCGCGCACGAACGCCCGGATTTCTCGCCGCTGTCGCGCATCGCGCTGCGCGAACTGCTCGACACGAATCACGCGCTGTTCTCGCACGCCCGCCCGGTGATGGAGAACCTCCACGCGCAAATCGCCGACACGCAAAGCCTCGTGCTGCTGACCGACGCCGACGGCGTGATCCTGCACAGCATCGGCGACGCGGACTTCATCGAGAAAGCCAATCGCGTCGCACTATGCACCGGCGTGTCGTGGGCGGAAGGCGCACGCGGCACCAACGCGATCGGCACCGCGCTCGCATCGGGCCAGGCCGTCGCGGTGCACGGCGCCGAACACTTCCTGCGCGCGAACCACATCCTCACCTGCTCGTGCGCGCCGATCTTCGACCCGTTCGGCCGCACGCTCGGCACGCTCGACGTCAGCGGCGACCCGCGCGGCTCGAGCCCGCATACGCTCGCACTCGTGCGGATGTCCGCGCAACTGATCGAGAACCACCTGTTCGCGAACCAGTGCGCGGAAGCCTTGCGGCTGCGCTTTCATGCGCACGAGGAATGCGTCGATTCGCTGTTCGCCGGGCTCGTCGCATTCGGCCCCGACGGTGGCCTGATCGCCGCGAACCGCAGCGCACAATTCCAGCTCGGCGCATCGTTCGACGCACTGCAGCATCAGGCCAGCGACGCGCTGTTCGGCTTGCGCTTCGGCCAGCTCGCGCAGCAGGCGGCACGCGCACCCGGTGCGATGTTCCGCCTCACGCTGTCGACCGGCGTACGCGTGCTGGCGCGCTGCGAATTCGCGGAAGCACACAAGACCACCATCGCCGTCACGCCGCCCGCACCCATCGCGCGCGCGCGCACGCCGGATCCCGACACGATCACGTTCGCGACGCTCGACACCGGCGACGCACGCATGGCCGCCGTGCTCGAACGCGTCGCGAAGATCCGCGGGCGCGACCTGCCGCTGCTGATCCTCGGCCAGACCGGCACCGGCAAGGAATGGCTCGCCCGCGCGCTGCACCAGGCTTCGCCGCGTGCGGACGGCCCGTTCGTCGCGGTCAACTGCGCGGCGCTGCCCGATTCGCTGATCGAGGCCGAGCTGTTCGGCTATGAAGACGGCGCGTTCACCGGCGCGCGCAAGCGCGGCAGCCCCGGCAAGATCGTGCAGGCCGACGGCGGCACGCTGTTTCTCGACGAAATCGGCGACATGCCGCTCGCGCAGCAGGTCCGGCTGATGCGCGTGCTGCAGGAACGCGCGGTGATGCCGCTCGGCGGTGCGCGCGCGGTGCCGGTCGACGTGCGCGTGGTCTGTGCGACCCATCGCGACCTGCGCGCGATGATCGCGGACGGCACGTTCCGCGAAGACCTGTTCTACCGGATCAACGGGCTCGCGGTCACGCTGCCGGCGCTTGCCGAACGCACCGACCTGCCCGCGCTCGTCGAGCGGATTCTCGCGCGGCTCGCGCGCAGCGAACCGATGCCGCGCCGCATCGCGGCCGACGTGCTCGACGCGTTCACGCGCCACCGCTGGCCCGGCAACCTGCGCCAGATGACCAACGTGCTGCGCACGGCCGGCATGCTCGCCGAAGACGAAGCGGAAATCACGCTCGCCCATTTGCCCGACGATTTCTGGCTCGACTGCGACGACGCACCGGCGGCGCCCGCCACCGCCGCGCCGGTCGCATCGGCCGGCACGCGCGAAGGAACGACGCTGCAAAGCCATCAGGCCGCGGTGATCGATGCCGTGCTCGCGCGGCATGGCGGCAACGTGTCGGCGGCCGCGCGCGAACTCGGCCTCGCCCGCAATACCGTTTACCGGCACCTGCGCCGGCATTGACGCCAGCGGGCGGGCGGCGCCGACCGCCCGCCCGCACGTTCGGGTATGCTTGGCGCGTTGTCGCCGAACCGCCGCCCGCCTCTGCCTCCGCCATGACCGATCCGGAACACCTCCCCCTCGTGCGCATCGAGCCGCTCGGCGCGACCTTCGATGCGCCCGATTCGCTCACGCTGCTCGAAGCCGCCGCGTTCGCGCACGTATCGCTGCCGCGTTCGTGCCGCAACGGCACGTGCCGAAGCTGCCTTTGCCGGATCGTCAGCGGCAGCGTACGCTACACGATCGAATGGCCGGGGCTGAGCCGCGAGGAAAAGGCCGACGGCTATACGCTGCCGTGCGTGGCCGTCGCGACGTCGGACCTCGTGCTCGACGTGCCCGACGCGGTCATGCTCGACTAGACGCGGTGCGCGCTTGCGCGTGCCGTCCAGCAAAGGTTGATCCTGTGTGGAGAACGTCATGACCCAGCAAACCGATCGCATCGAAAAACAGGCCCAGCTCAACGCGTCGCCCGACCGCGTGTGGGAAGCCGTCAGCAATTCCGGCGAATTCGGCCAGTGGTTCGGCGTCTCGTTCGACGGGCCGTTCGCGGCCGGCCAGCCGCTGTTCGGCCGCATCACGCCGACACGCGTCGACGACGACGTCGCCAAGGCGCAAGAGCCCTATGCGGGCACTGTGTTCGAAATCGTCGTCGATCGCGTCGAGCCGAAGCAACTGTTCTCGTTTCGCTGGCACCCGTTCGCGATCGATCCGAATTTCGATTACTCGGCCGAGCCGATGACGCTCGTCACGTTCGCGCTCGCCGCACAGGCCGGCGGCACGCTGCTCACGGTCACCGAAACGGGCTTCGATCAGTTGATCGAAGCGCGCCGCGCGAAGGCGCGCGAGATGAACGATCAGGGCTGGGCCGCGCAGATGACGCTGATCACGAAATACCTGGCGAAGCACGCGTAGCGCGCCGCAACGCCGCAGGTCCGTGCCGACCTGCGCATCGACGTGCGTGGCATAATCCGCTCCATCGTCGTCCAACCATCGCCGCGCATCGCATGCTGAGTCGTCGCCTCAGGAAGATCGGCAGTCTGA
Organism: Burkholderia sp. Se-20378; assembly: GCF_017104665.1. NCBI lineage: Bacteria > Pseudomonadati > Pseudomonadota > Betaproteobacteria > Burkholderiales > Burkholderiaceae > Burkholderia > Burkholderia sp. Se-20378. The sequence continues at coordinate 12,409 of NZ_JAAGPG010000129.1, forward strand.
TCGGGATGCTCGCCATCCTGATGACGGCGCTCGCGCCGACGATCTCGCAGGCACTGACGACGCAGCAGCGCGTCGATACGCTGCTGGCCGGCTACTGCACGGCTGCGCCGGCCACCGGCGAGCGCACCGCCGATTCGTCGCAGAAGAACCTGCAGGCCCACCTCCAGGCATGCGGCTATTGCAGCCTGCTTGCCCATACACCCGCACTGCCCGCGCCCGAACTGACGTTCGCGGCCAACGTGCACGTCATTCAGCACCGCGAAGCGACCCGCTTCGAAAGCCTGCGCCGCGCGCTGCCGCTCACGGCCGCGCAGCCGCGCGCCCCGCCGATCGCATCCTGATTCGTCGTCAACGCCCGTGATGCCATCGTGCATCGCGTGGTCCGCGCACGCCGCCGGCGTGCGCGCCGTGTCACGTTTCGAAGGACGATCATGTGTCACCGGTTTGCGCGCGGCGTCGTGCCGTGCGTGCGGCTGGCTGCTTCCGGTTCGCACAGTCGCGCCGACATTCGCTCACGGGCGAGCGTCCGGTCGCGCACGTTCGCGCCGGCATCGGCCGCCATCGGTGCTGCGGTGAGGCTGCGCGTGCATCCGTCCGTCGAATCCGTGTTGCACCAACCGATTCGCCACTCGCACACTCAATCATGAAAACCACCCCTTTCATTCGCGGCGCATTCACCGCACTCGGCTTCGTCGCCATTCAGGCCGCCCACGCCCACGCACTCCCGAAGACGCAGGAACCGGCCGCCGACGCCACGCTGTCGACCGCGCCGCACGCGGTCACGATCGGTTTCAGCGAAGCGCTCGAGCCCGCTTTCAGCTCGATCGCCGTGACCGACAGCCACGGGCAGTCGGTCGTCGACGGGAAATCGTCCGTCGATGCCGGCAACCGGAAGCGCATGCAGGTCGCGCTGACCAGCCTGGCGGCCGGCACGTACACCGTCGCATGGATCGCGGTGGCCAGCGACGGCCATCGCACGCAAGGCCACTACGCGTTCACGCTGAAATGATGTGCGCGACGCGCATCGGCATTTCGCGCCGGTCGCGTCGGTCGCGTCACCCCCTTACCTTCTGCAACCATCCATAAGGAGAACCAACCATGAAACGCTCGATTCCAACCGGCCTGCTGTTCGCCCTGCTGGCGCTGCAAGCGCCCGCCACGTTCGCCGCACCGGCCGTGCAGGCAGAAAACTGCTGGATCCGTGCGATGCCGGCGACCGTGCCGTCGTCCGGCTACTTCACGCTGAAGAACGACGGCGACGCGCCCGTCACGCTGACGGGCCTCGACTCGCCCGCATACGGGATGGCGATGCTGCATGAAACGCAGACGAACGGCAGCACCGCGAAGATGGTTCACGTCGACGCGGTCGACGTGCCCGCGCACGGCACGGTGACCTTCAAGCCGAAGAGCTATCACGTGATGCTGGAGCAACCGCGCCAGGCCGTCGCGCCCGGCGCGAAGGTGCCGTTCCGGCTGCATTTCGCGGACGGCTCGACGGTGTCCGTGACCTGCGACGCGAAGGCGCCGACCTACGCCGGCCAGTAACGCCACCCGCCCCCGATCGAAGGAGACGCACATGAAACATCGCCTGCCGCTGGCCGACCTGATCGTCCGCTACCGGACGCCGCTGAACGTCGCCGTGATGATCGTCTGCGGGTTATGGGCCGGATGGATCGCGTGGATGACGAGGCCCGCCGCGATCGACTCGCCGCCGTCGATTCCCGCGTACTGCATGCGCGACGCAAGCTGACGCGCCCGACAGTGCGGTTCCGGCGCCAGCGTGCGCCAATTATTGGCGTGGCATCATCGCTTCATCCCGTCCGCCGGAACCGCCTCTCGGAGCGCCGCATGTCCATTCAAACCTGGATGCTGTTTGCCGCAGCCTATCTCGCCACGACGCTGTCGCCGGGGCCCAACGTGCTGCTCGTCATCCGCAACACGGTGCGCTATGGCACGCGCGGCACGGCCGCGACGATCGCGGGCAACCTCGTCGCGCAGGGTGTGGTCGTGGTGCTCGTCGCGCTCGGCGTCGGCGCGGTGCTGGCCGCGATGCCGCCGCTGTTCGTCGCGATGAAGGTGGTCGGCGCCGCGTACCTGATCTTCCTCGGTGTCCGGCAATTGCGCGGCGATCGCAAGGCCGCCGCTTCGACCGGGGCGGCGGAGATCGTCGTGCCCGACCGCAGGAAACTGTTCCGCGAAGCGCTGTTCGTATCGGGCAGCAATCCGAAGACGATGATCTTCCTGTCGGCGTTCATGCCGCAGTTCATCGTGCACGACCGCCCGCTCGCGCTGCAGTTCGTCGTGATGTACGCGACGATCGCGTGCACCGTCGTGGTCGTTCACAGCGTCTATTCGGCCGGCGTGCGCCGGTTCCATCGCGGCTTCGGCATGAGCCGCGCGGTGCGTGCGCTCAAGCGCGCCAGCGGGCTTCTGTTCGTCGGACTCGGAATCAAGCTGCTGACTGCGCGGCAGGCGTAAGCAGACGCGCGCCCGTCAGTGCGTATGCGCGGCCAGCTCGGCCGCGATCTCGCCGAACGACGGCCGCGCGTCGACGTCTTCGTTCAGGCACGCCACCGCGAGCGCATCGAGCGCGCGCCTGCCGGCCCACGTGTGGGGTTCGCATCGCTCGAGCAACTCGCCAAGTAGATAGCCGAACGCCCTCACTTCGAGCCGTTCGAATGCCGTGGCACGCGTGCGATCGTTCGCATCGTAGAGCGACGCCGCCCCGAAATCCCCGAGCAGCGCACTGCCTTCGCCATCGTGCAGGATGTTGTGCGCGTACAGGTCGCCATGCATGATGCCGCGGGCGTGCAGATGGCCCGCGACCGACGCGATGCCATGCGCGATCCGCCCCGCCTCTGCCGGCGCGAATCGCGCGTCGGCCGCATACACGTCGCGCGTACAGGTCGCGAAGCTCGGCGGCCCGGCGAGGTTCGTGAGCGCGGGATCGACCAGTTCCATCACGAGGCCGTGCGTGCCGTCGGGATGCCCGCTCACCTTGCCGATCACCGGGATCATGCTCGGATGGCGGCCGGCGTGCAGGCACGCGGCCATTTCGCAATCGGGCAGGCCGTCGCTCGTCACCGCGCCCTTGAACAGCTTGACCGCGACCGCCCGTGGCGCGTGCCCATCCGCGCGCCACTGCGCACGGTAGATGACACCCGACGCGCCCTCGCCCAGCTTCTGCTCGCACGCCAGCGACGCCCAGTCGACGTCCGCGACCTCGGGCCCGGCAGACGCCGCGGCTTCCGGCGCGGCGCCGAACGGGTTGCCTGCGGCAGCGAGCCACGCGAGACGCGGCAGGCGCAGCAGCCAGTCGGGCAGCGCGTCCAGCCGGTTCGCGGACAGTCGCACCAGTTCGAGCGCGCGGCATGCGGCCATTTCCGCGGGCAGCGCGCGCAACCGGTTGCCGGCAAGCATCAGCTTCTGCAGCCGCGAGCAATCGCCGATGTCGGCCGGCAGTTCGTCGATGGCGTTGTCGGTGAGGATCAGCCAGCGCAGCGCGCGCGGCAGCGACCCGCTCGGCACCGTCTGAATCCGGTTCGCCTTGAAGCCGATCATGTCGAGCTGCCCGCACGCGCCGAGCACGTCGGGGAAGGCGGTGAAGCGGTTGCCGGACGCGAACAGGATGCGCAGGCGATGCAGCCGCGGCAGGTCGTCCGGCAACGCGGACAGCGCATTGCCGGTCAGGTCGAGCACTTCGAGCGTGTCGGCAAGATCGAAGATCTCGCGCGGGAATGCCGTCAACCCGCATGCGAGCTTGAGTTGCCGTGCGCCGGCGAGCTGCCCGGCCTTCAGTTGTTCGAGGGTGTTTGTCACGCGGAGAAAACGGGTGGCGGTTGCGACGATCGTCGGGTCGATCGCCCGAATTCTACCGGGATCGCCTGCGTGAATCCCTTCAATGTGTCACACCCCCTTCACAAACGCGCAACGTCACGCTAGAATTGCGCCCCTTGCAGTGCCGACGTGGTGAAATTGGTAGACACGCTATCTTGAGGGGGTAGTGGCGAAAGCTGTGCGAGTTCGAGTCTCGCCGTCGGCACCAGGATTTCTTCTCTCATCGTTGCGCGACATGCGACAAACGCATTCCGGCAACGATCGACGATCATCCCGCGCAATCGCGCACCGCTGTTTCCGATTCCCACATCAGGCTGCAACCAGGCACCACGCTGCTGCGAATTCGCGCGCGCTCCCGACTGCCGTCCGGACAGCCGGAAGCGTACGTGTACGCCACGTCACTCACGACGCCAGCACATCATCCCCCTTCACCGCATACGCCGCCTCGCGCCGCCGCAACCGCATCGCGATCAACGCGGCCAGCACCGCCAGCGCCACACCGGCCAGGAACCCGCCCGTATACCCCACCTTCGCAGTGAGCGACAAAATCGTCGACGACGCGATCAGCTCGCCGAGATCGCGCGTGCTCTGCACGGCCGTCACGTCGGTGCCGGCCTGGTCGCTGCCGCCCGCGAAGCGCATGCCGGCCGTCATGATCGACACCGACGTGATCCCGGTCGCCAGCGAACCGAGCACCGTGCACAGCCACGCCCACGACGACGACACCGGCAGCCACCCGCTCGCCTGCGCGAACCACAGCAGCGCGGCCGCGCCCGCACAGCTCACGCCGGCCGTAAACGCAGGCCACAACCCGAGACGCCTGACGAGCCACGCGCCGCCGCCGCAACCGAGCACGACCGTCACGATGCCGCCGGCCATCCCGAGTTTCCCGATCGCGTCGAGCGTCCAGCCCGCGTCGTTGAGAAACAGCTTCGACAGGCCGAAGCCCGATACGGCCGTCATCGCCGACAGCAGCGCGAGCGACAGCAGCGACCACGAGCGCGGCCGCTTCGCGAAGCGCACGAGGCTCGCATTGTGTTCAGCTTGCACACGTGCGCGGTCCGCATCGCGCGGCAACACCCACAGCACGCAGCCCAGGCTCGCGAGCGGCACGGCGGCCAGCGCGAGAAACGCCACGCGCTGGCCGAACAGGCCAATCAGCGTCAACGTGCCGGCGCCACCGCCGAAGAAGCCGATCATCACGCCCGCGATCTGGATCGCGTTGATCTTCGCGAGCGTGTCGCCGCTGAAGTGCTCGGCGGCCATCCCGTCGTTCGCGATGTCCTGCGTCGCGCTCGCGAGCGATGCGACAGCCAGCAGACCGACCGCCCATCCGGCCGTCGCGACCGTCATGCCGATCTGCGCGAGGCTGCCGAGGCACAGCACGACGAGCGTCTGCATCGGCAGCATCCAGCTGCGCCGCCGGCCGATGCGCGGCGACCAGCGGTTGTCGACGACGGGCGCCCACAGGAATTTCACGACCCACGGCAAGCCGACGAGCGGCAGGAACGCCAGTGCGTGAAGCGGCGCGCCATCATGGCGCAGCAGGGTCGGCATCGCGTCCATCGCAATGCCGATCGGGATTCCCTGTGACAGGTAAAGCAGCGTGATCGTGATGACCAGGCGGCGATGTTCGAGCAGATCGCGCATCGAAGTCTCCAGTTGCATGAAATTAAAAAGGTTCGGCGCCGGCCGGCACGCGCGCGGTCTGCATCGCGTCGCGACGCGGACGGCGCGCGGCACGCACCAGCAACGCGCCGAATGCGACGAGTGCCGCGTCGATCGGCCAGTACACGGGTTCGCCTGTACCGAGCAGCGCGATCGCGCAGTGCGTCACGCCGGCCAGCCCGTACGCTGCGCCGGCCGCGCGCATCAGCCTACGCAGCCAGGCCGCACGATCGGCCACACAGGCCGCGAGCGCGACCGTGCCGCCCCACACGGCCCAGAACAGCATCGCGAGTACGTGGTCGACGTGCACGCCATCGGGTAACGCACGCCCTGCGAACAGCAGTACGCCGCCCGCGAGCACGAGCCCGCCGCATGTGCCGACGGCGACCGCGGCCAGCACGTTCGCGGAACGATCCTGCTGCGTGCGCCGCCGCTCGATCCACAGATGCAGCCCCGTTGCACACAGCGCACACGCAGCGAGCCCCATCAGGAAATGCACGACGCGCAGCACGCCGCCCATCGCACCCACCCAGCCGTATTGAGCGAAGTGCAGCGGCTGCACCGCGATGAACGCACGCAGCCAGAAGCCGCGGCCGCGCGACGTGGCATCCGCGAGCCATTGCCCGTTTGCCGCGCGGTACAGATGTCGCTCGAACACCGCCGTACTCGGCAGGCCGGCGGTCGTACCGGCAATCTCGACGCGCGCGTTCGCATCGCCCCAGCCGTGCAGCACGATCGCTTCGGGCCGGAAATCCGGCATGCGTGCCGCGTCGCGCCGCAGCAGCGCATCGAGATCGGGCGCACGTTGCCAC
>NZ_JAAGPG010000130.1:0-18864 GCF_017104665.1 Burkholderia sp. Se-20378
TAGCGCGAAGATCCGCAGGTTGCGGCGCGTGTCGCGCCATTGCGCGACGCAGCGCATGCCGACGTCGCCGCAGCCGACGATCAGTGCGCGCGGCCGGCGCAGGATTCGAGTCGCGATCATGTTGGTTGCGAAATCAGTAGCCACCGTTGCGCGACGCGCAACGGGTTTGCATTGTAGCTGCCGTGCTCGACATGCACGGTCCCCACATTTTGTTCTAGTTTGGTTCTATGGCATTCAACGTCACTCTCAAGCAAAGCGGCCGGCAATTCCAGGTCGAGTCGGACGAAACCGTGCTGGCGGCTGCGCTGCGCCAGAACGTCCATCTGCCGTACGGCTGCAAGAACGGCGCGTGCGGCTCCTGCAAGGGCCAGATCGTGTCGGGCCAGATCGAACAGGGCCCGCACGCCGCGTCGGCACTGTCCAACGACGAACGCACGCGCGGCCTCGCGCTGCTGTGCTGCTCGAAAGCGCAGTGCGATCTCGAAATCGACGTGCGTGAAATCGCCGGCGTCGACGGCGTGCAGGTCAAGAAGCTGCCGTGCCGGATCGCCGCACTCGAGCGCAAGGCCGACGACGTGATGGTCGTGAAGCTCCAGCTGCCCGCCAACGAACGCCTGCAGTATCTCGCGGGCCAGTACGTCGAGTTCATCCTGAAGGACGGCTCGCGCCGCAGCTACTCGATGGCGAACGCACCGCACGAGGAAGGCCCGATCGAGCTGCACATCCGCCATATGCCGGGCGGCAAGTTCACCGACCACGTGTTCGGCGCGATGAAGGAGCGCGACATCCTGCGCTTCGAAGGCCCGCTCGGCACGTTCTTCCTGCGTGAAGATTCCGACAAGCCGATCGTGCTGCTCGCATCGGGCACCGGCTTCGCGCCGATCAAGGCGATCATCGAGCACGTGAAGCACTCGGGCATCACGCGCCCGATGACGCTCTACTGGGGCGCACGCCGCAAGAAGGACATCTACCTCGACGAGCTCGCCGAGCAGTGGGCGCGCGAGATCCCGAACTTCAAGTACGTGCCGGTGCTCTCCGAGCCGGACGCCGGCGACCAGTGGACGGGCCGCACCGGCTTCGTCCATCGCGCGGTGATCGAGGACCTGCCCGATCTGTCGGGCCACCAGGTGTATGCATGCGGCGCGCCGGTGATGGTCGAATCCGCGCAGCGCGATTTCACGCAACACCACGCACTGCCCACCGACGAGTTCTACGCGGACTCGTTCACGAGCGCCGCCGATCTCGCGCATCCGGTCTAAGGCCCGCGCACCTGCGTACGGCACTGCGCACCGCGATGTCACATCCGTGGCATCGCGGCGGTTTACAGTGAGGCGCGGGATGCCTTATGCTTGCGCACATGAACTGCTTCCTGTCCGCCCTTCGACGTCGCCGCTCGCCGCTCCGCCCGGATGCCGCAGGCTCGTCACGGACTCGCGCGTAACCCCCGCACTGCTTCACCGGTTACGCACAAGCTGTTCGACCCACCAGCCACGGCCTTCCGTGGCTTTTTTATTGCCTGTTTCCCTTTCAACGTCCGCTGGAGTCTGCTGCCATGCCCCTGAACGATTATCCGATCGACTCGCTGATGTACATCACGAACCGCCCCGACATCGTGTTTACGCACGGCAAGGGTTCGTGGCTCTACGATCACACGGGCAAGCGCTATCTGGACTTCATCCAGGGCTGGGCCGTCAACAGCCTCGGCCACTGCAACGAAGGCATCGTCGAAGCGCTGAAGACGCAAGCAGAGAAGCTGCTGAACCCGTCGCCCGCGTTCTACAACGAACCGATGGCAAAGCTCGCGGGCCTGCTCACGCAGCACAGCGTGTTCGACAAGGTGTTCTTCACGAACAGCGGCGCGGAAGCGAACGAAGGCGCGATCAAGCTCGCGCGCAAGTGGGGCCGCAAGTTCAAGAACGGTGCGTACGAGATCATCACGTTCGACCACAGCTTCCACGGCCGCACGCTCGCGACGATGTCGGCGAGCGGCAAGCCGGGCTGGGACACGATCTACGCACCGCAGGTGCCGGGCTTCCCGAAGGCCGAGCTGAACGACATCAACTCGGTCGAGAAGCTGATCACCGACAAGACCGTCGCGGTGATGCTCGAGCCGATCCAGGGTGAAGGCGGCGTGATTCCGGCGACGCGTGAATTCATGCAGGCGCTGCGCGCGCTGACGAAGCAGCACAACCTGCTGCTGATCGTCGACGAAGTGCAAAGCGGCTGCGGCCGCGCGGGCACGCTGTTCGCATACGAGCTGTCCGGCATCGAGCCGGACGTCATGACGCTCGCGAAAGGCATCGGCGGCGGCGCCCCGCTCGGCGCGCTGCTGTCGAAGGCCGAGTTCGCGGTGTTCGAGGCCGGCGACCAGGGCGGCACGTACAACGGCAACCCGCTGATGACCGCGGTCGGTTATTCGGTGATCTCGCAGCTTGTCGCGCCGGGCTTCCTCGAAGGCGTGCGTGCACGCAGCGAATACCTGAAGCGCAAGCTGCTCGAGCTGTCGGAAGAGCGCGGCTTCGAAGGCGAACGCGGCGAAGGCCTGCTGCGCGCGCTGCTGCTCGGCAAGGACATCGGCCCGCAGATCGTCGAGAAGGCGCGCGACATGCAGCCCGACGGCCTGCTGCTGAACGCCGCGCGGCCGAACCTGCTGCGCTTCATGCCCGCACTGAACGTGACGACCGAGGAAATCGACCAGATGATGGCGATGCTGCGGTCGATTCTCGACACGCTCTAAGGAGACCGCCGCAATGGATGCCGCCGCCGATGCTGTCGCAATCCGCCCGTTCGAACGCGCCGACACCGATGCCGTGCTCGCGGTATGGCGCGACGCGTTCCCGCAGTACGAAGACGCCGACGCGCCGCCGCACCGCGATCCGCTGCGATCGATCGAGCTGAAGCTCGCGACGCAGCCGGAACTGTTCTTCGTCGCAACCAGCGACGCACGCGTGGTCGGCACGCTGATGGCGGGTTTCGACGGACATCGCGGCTGGCTCTACTCGTTCGGCGTATCGAACGACGCGCGACGGCTCGGCGTCGGCCGCGCGCTGATCGCACATGCGGAACGCGCGCTCGCCGCGCGCGGCTGCCTGAAGGTCAACCTGCAGGTGCTGCCCGGCAACGACGATGCGTGCCGCTTCTATGCGGCGCTCGGCTATCGCGTCGAGGAACGCATCTCGTTCGGCAAGACGCTGCCGGCCGCATGACGCGAAGGCCAGCAGCCGGCGATCTCAACGCGTGATCGGCCCCGCGCCCGGCAACGGATTGCCGAGCGCGTCGGTCGGTACGGCCTGCTGCTCGAACGCGGCGAAATACGCGGCCCACTGCGTGTCGCTCACGCGCACGATCAGTGCACCGTCCTGCCAGATGTCGTTGTGGTCGTTGTGGTCGTCGCCTGCACGATGCAGGTAGTTCGAGCCGGTCGACCCCTGGTTCATGTGCGTGTCGTGGATGCCGTTGCCCTCGGTATACGAGCGGCCGAACACGACGACGTCGAGCCCCTGCGACTGCGCGGCATTCACCAGCCGCAACAGCGACGGGATCGGCTCCTGATTCTCCGTGCCGTCCATCACGGCGCTCGGGCGCCACGCGCCCGTGTCGTTCAGGATGTCGCTGCGCATGTAGTCGAGCGCGGGCAGCGCGGCCTGCCCCGTCAGGTCCGTATAGCCTTCGGCCGCGGCCGCGAGCGTCTGCGTGATCGGGTGGTGGAAATCGTAGACGAGCTTGTAGTTCAGCAGGTCGTCCGCGTCGTTGGTGCCGACGTTGATCGCGACGTCCCAGTCGCCTCCGGGCAACGCCAGCGTCAGGTGGATGTGATACTGGATCTCACTGCGGTGCGGCGAGCCCTTCAGCTTCGCCACCGATGTCACCTTCGCCTTCACGAAACCGTAGTCCAGACTCATGCGTGCTCTCCGGGTCCCGATGGGCCGCCGATGCTACACGGCCCGTGTGTCGGTTTGCAGGCGGCCGGCAAGAGCGGCCGCCCCATCGTTCCCGCGCCGCGTGCGCGGCGCAACAGTCGAATGGAGTCGCGCCCGCCCGCACAAGTTCGACCGGAATCGCACGGCACGAAAAAAAAGGCTGTCACGGCATCCCGTGACAGCCTTTCGAAAGCCCGTGTGCGACGCGCCCGGCATCTGCCGTCACGCGTCACCGGGCCCGCTCATTCACTCACTCATTCACCCAGGTACGCGGCACGCACCTTCGGATCGTCGAGCATCTGCTTGGCCTCGCCTTCCATCGTGACCGTGCCCGAATCCATCACGTAGCCACGGTCGGCCGCCTGCAGCGCGAGGCGCGCGTTCTGCTCGACGAGCAGCACCGTGATGCCCTCCTTCGAGATTTCACGCACCACTTCGAAGATCTTCTCGACCATGATCGGCGACAGGCCCATCGACGGCTCGTCGAGCAACAGCAGCTTCGGCTTCGAGAGGATCGCGCGCGACATCGCCAGCATCTGCTGCTCGCCGCCCGACAACGTGCCCGCGAGCTGCGTCGCACGCTCCTTCAGGCGCGGGAAGAAGCCGAACATGCGGTCGACGTCCTTCTTGATCTGCTCGGTGTCGTTGCGCAGGTACGCGCCCATCTGCATGTTCTCGATGATCGACATCCGCGCGAAGATCCCGCGGCCTTCCGGCACCATCGCGAGGCCGCGCTTGAGCAGCTCGTGCGTCGGAGTGCCCTTGATCGACTTGCCGTCGTATTCGATGTCGCCCGCCGAATACGCCTTGAGACCCGTGATCGCCTTCATCGTCGTGGTCTTGCCTGCGCCGTTCGCGCCGATCAGCGTCACGAGCTCGCCCTGACGGACTTCCATGTCAACGCCCTTGACGGCCTGGATGCCGCCGTAGTTGACCTGCAAGCCCTTGATTTTCAACATTGCCGCTGCCATCAGTGCACCCCTGCGCCGAGATATGCCTCAATCACCTTCGGATTCTTCTGCACGTCCTGCGGCAGACCCTCGGCGATCACCTTGCCGTAATCGAGCACCGTCATCCGGTTGCACAGCCCCATCACGAGCTTCACGTCGTGCTCGATCAGGAGAATCGTGCGGCCGTCCGAGCGGATCTTGTCGAGCAGGCGCGTGAGTTCGACCTTCTCGGTCGCGTTCATCCCGGCCGCCGGCTCGTCAAGCGCGAGCAGCTTCGGGTCGGTGGCCAGTGCGCGCGCGATCTCGAGACGACGCTGGTGGCCGTACGACAGGTTGCGCGACGTGTAGTCCGCGTATTGCAGCACGCCGACGTACTCGAGCAGTTCGATCGCACGTTCCTTGATCTCGCGCTCTTCCTGGCGTTCGGCCGGCGTCTGGAACACCGCGCCGAGCAGCCCGTGCTTGGTGCGCACGTGGCGGCCCACCATCACGTTCTCGAGGGCCGTCATCCCGCCGAACAGGCGGATGTTCTGGAACGTGCGCGCGATACCCGTCTTCGCGACCTGATGCACCGCGGTCGGCTTGTATTCCGTGCCGTCGAGCTTGAACTCGCCGGAGTCCGGCGTGTAGAGGCCCGTGATCACGTTGAAGAACGTCGTCTTGCCGGCGCCGTTCGGGCCGATCAGGCCGTAGATCTCGCCTTCCTTGATCTGCAGGCCGACGTCGGACAGCGCCTGCAGGCCGCCGAAGCGCTTGTTCACGCCCTGCACGGACAGTCGGATTTGTTTGTCGCTCATGTGTGTATCCCCTGTGTCCGTCGATTAAGCGCGCACCGGCTTCTTGCTGTTGCGCTTCGCCAGTTTCGCGATCTTGTCCTCATGCTTCGGCGCGGGCCACAGGCCTTCCGAGCGATACAGCATGATGACCACCATCGCGAGGCCGTACAGCGCCTGACGGATCACTTCGGTATCGACGACGTCATGGCCGAAGATCGCATGCTGCAGCGGGCTCATCGTCGAGCGCAGGAATTCCGGGAAGATCGCGAGCAGCACCGCGCCCAGGATCACGCCCGGGATGTGGCCCATGCCGCCGAGCACCACGCAGGCGAGCACGACGATCGATTCCCAGAACGTGAACGATTCCGGCGACACGAAGCCCTGGAACGAACCGAACATCGCGCCCGACAGGCCGCCGAACGACGCGCCCATCGCGAATGCAAGCAGCTTCACGTTACGGGTGTTGATGCCCATCGCCTTCGCCGCGATTTCGTCTTCGCGAATCGCCGCCCATGCGCGGCCGATACGCGAGTGCTGCAGGCGCGTACACACCCAGATCACCAGCAGCGAGCACAGCACGAACAGGTAGTAATACATGTAGACCGACGGCAGCTGGATCCCGAACAGCGAGTGCGTCTGCGCGAGGCTGAAATCGCCGATGTGCACCGGATCGATGCCCGTGATCCCCTTCGGGCCGTTGGTGATGTTCACCGGACGGTCGAGGTTGTTCATGAAGATCCGGACAATTTCACCGAAGCCGAGCGTCACGATCGCCAGGTAGTCGCCGCGCAGGCGCAGCGTCGGCGCGCCCAGCAGGATCCCGAAGGTCGCCGCCAGTGCCATCGCGATCGGCACGATGATCAGGAACGGCACATGCAGCCCGTTCGGCGCCAGCGCCGCGATCCACTCGAATTGCGAGCTCAGGTGCGGCGAGCTCAACAACGCCGCCGTGTATGCGCCCACCGCGTAGAACGCGATGTAGCCCAGGTCGAGCAGGCCGGCGAAGCCGACCACCACGTTCAGGCCGAGCGCGAGCATCACGTACAGCATCGCGAAGTCGAGCACACGGACCCAGTAGTTGCCGCCGGCCGAGCCGATGATGATCGGCGCCGCGATCACGAAGACCGCGGTCAGGAGACCGATGATGATGGTCTTGGTGGTGTTGCGCTCTTCGACGAGCGACGTCGAGGATTCGATCGGTTGAATGGATGTCATGTTGTTTGCTCCCTTCCGTTACGCGCGATCCGCGACACGTTCGCCCAGCAGGCCGGACGGACGGAACACCAGCACGATGATCAGCACGATGAAGGCGAACACGTCCTGGTAGTTACTGCCGAATACGCCGCCCGTGAGGTTGCCGATGTAGCCGGCCCCGAGCTGCTCGATCAGGCCGAGCAGCACGCCGCCGACCATCGCGCCGCCGAGGTTGCCGATCCCGCCCAGCACTGCGGCGGTGAATGCCTTCATGCCGGGGATGAAGCCCATGTAGAAGTGCACGTTGCCGTATTCGGATGCAATCATCACGCCGGCCAGCGCGGCGAGCGCGGAGCCGATCATGAACGTCGCGGAGATCACGAAGTTCGGGTTCACGCCCATCAGGCTCGCGGTGTTCGGGCTTTCGGCGATCGCGCGCATTGCACGGCCGAGCTTGGTCTTGTGCACGAGCAGCAGCAGGCCGGCCATCACGATGAACGCCACCGCGATGATCACGATTTCAGTCACCGAGATCACGGCGCCGGGCGTCGTGTCGGTTGCCTTGATCACGTTGATCGGATCGGTCGGCAGCAATTGCGGGAACGGCAGCGGGTTGCGCGACCAGATGATCATCGCGGCGGTCTGCAGCAGGATCGACACGCCGATCGCGGTGATCAGCGGGGCGAGGCGCGGTGCGCGACGCAGCGGCCGGTATGCGACCCGTTCGATCGTGAAGCCGACGAACGCACAGACGACTGCAGCGATGCCCAGGCCGATCGTCAGCGTCGCGACGTTGCCGAGTCCGGGGAAATGGTTTTGCAGCACGGTGATGGCCGACAGGGCGACCATCGCGCCGATCATCAGCACGTCGCCATGCGCGAAGTTGATGATGCCGAGAATGCCGTACACCATCGTGTAGCCCAACGCGATGATGGCGTAGACACTGCCGAGCACCAGCCCGTTGAGAACCTGCTGGACGAAAATATCCATTTAAAGCTCCTTGGCCCGTGCTGCCGGAGGACGTTGCGCCCCGCGGGTAAGCGAGGAATCGCGCCTTCTCGGCGACACTGCGGGTACTAGTCGATACCGGTAAGGGTGGATCGTCCCGGCGCGCGCCGCCCGGCCTGTACGGCCGGACCTGCCGCCGGAGCGGATACAAAAACGGCACCGCACTGTTCCGGTGCCGTCATGAGTCCCGTCGCTAAATCGTCACGACATCGAGGACGGTGTTCGTGGCCTCCTTGAAGTCGTAGGGCAGCATGCCGAGACGGCCATCGTCCGGTTGCCCGGCATCCGTGCCTTTGCCTGTCCGGCGCGAGGCAAGCCCCGCACCCGGGCAGATCGGATTCCGTGCCGCGCTACCTCGCAAGGCACCGCGAACGCCGCGCCCGACATTCGTCAGGACTGCGTCGGAATCCATCGTACGAACCAGACCGCGCGCCGCGACACCATTGCTCGCGGCAACGCGCTGTTTCGTCGAATCGAATTGAAAGGGAACCGCGCTGCCCGCATCGCCGGGCACCCTGGCCGGCCTGCGTCGATCGGCGCGCGCGGTCGCTGTCACGCCACGACCGGCGGCTTGCGGTATTGCAACCTGCGTGCCCGCTGCCTGACCGTTCGCCAGGCCAAGCGCGTTGATTTCCTCGATCGCCAAACGTGCCCCGTTTTCCTTGTCCTTGCCCAATTGTGCGATGCGGCACGCGAACGATGCCGCACGACCGGTTCCGGCGACGCGCACGCCGCTGGCCGGCGGTGCCGCGAACACCGCAGCCTCCCTCCCCGCCCCGTCGTCGCTCTTTTTGCTGCAGCCGGCAAGCATTGCAACCGGTGCGGCGACGGACACGGCGTAAGCCAACTTCACATGCATTGAGTGGTCTCCCGCGCCTTGCCAAAATCCGATTTCAAAGCCATTCAGGCCTGAAAACGGGCGCATTGTAACTCCATTTATAGGACGCCAATAATCCTGATTCGATGGGGTTTTCCTGCATTGCAACCAATTTTGAGAGACGCTTGGGCGCGCGCAGAGCAACCCGGTTGCACCATTAATCCAAATAATGGTTGCGATTGCGATTTCGACAGGCAAAAAAAAGCGCGCCGTAAGGCGCGCTTCGGTGTTCCGCAGGTGCGATGCGTCAATCAGGCAGCGGGCGGCAGGTTCAACCCGCGCGGCAGCGGAAACGACACGTTTTCCTCGATGCCGTCGAGCGCGCGCACGTTGCGCACGCCGAGCTCGCGCAGTCGCGCGATCACGGCCTGGGCGAGCACTTCGGGAGCCGACGCGCCGGCCGTCACGCCGATGCGACGCTTGCCTGCGACCCACGCCGGATCGATCTGGTCGGGTGCATCGACCATGTACGCGTCGACGCCGCGCTTCTCGGCCACTTCGCGCAGGCGGCTCGAATTCGAGCTGTTCGGGCTGCCGACGACGATCACGACGTCGCACTGCGGCGCCATGAACTTCACGGCGTCCTGGCGGTTCTGCGTCGCGTAGCAGATGTCCTGCTTCTTCGGCTCGCGGATCTTCGGATACTTGGCCTTCAACGCGCCGATGATCTCGGCTGCGTCGTCGACGGACAGCGTGGTCTGCGTGACGAGCGCGATGCGTTCGGGATCGGCGAGCTCGAGCTTCTGCACGTCCTCGACGCTCTCGACGAGATGCATGCCGCGCTCGACCTGCCCCATCGTGCCTTCGACTTCCGGATGGCCCTTGTGCCCGATCATGACGATGTCGACGCCATCCTGGCGCATCTTCGCCACTTCGACGTGCACCTTCGTGACGAGCGGGCAGGTTGCGTCGTAAATGCGCAACCCGCGCACGTCGGCCTCGTCGCGCACGGCCTTCGACACGCCGTGTGCGCTGAAGATCACGGTATTGCCGGCCGGCACTTCCTCGAGTTCCTCGACGAAGATCGCGCCTTTCTTCTTCAGATCCTCGACCACGTACTTGTTGTGGACGATCTCGTGACGAACGTAGATCGGCGCACCGTGCATCGCGATGGCGCGCTCGACGATCTCGATCGCGCGATCGACGCCCGCGCAGAAGCCGCGCGGCTGGGCCAGCAGGATTTCGGCATCGGCGGCGACGGTCTGCCCGGACAGCGTATCGGTGGTGCTCATGATTACAGGATTCCGATGATTTTCACTTCGAACGTGAGCGCTTGGCCCGCGAGCGGATGATTGAAGTCGAACAGTGCCGAGGTTTCGCTGACTTCCTTCAGCACCCCCGCGTATCGGCCGCCGTCCGGCGCGTTGAACTCGATCAGTTCGCCCGGCGTGAAATCGTCGCCGACCATCCCGTTCTCGCGCAGCGTCGACAGCGTCACGCGCTGGAGCATGTCGGGATTGCGGGGGCCGAACCCCTGTTCGGGCGTTAGCTGAAAAGTCGAATGGTCGCCGACCCTGAGGCCGATCAGAATCTGTTCCAGCGACGGCGCCAGTTGCCCCGCGCCGAGCAGCAGCGTGGCCGGCTTGTCGGTGAAGGTGTTGACGATGTCGGCGCCGTCGGCCAGTGCCAGCCGGTAATGCAACGTGACGTGGGAACCGGGCTTCACTTCGGATAGATCGATGAGGCTCATGAATTACTCGTTCAGTCGGCGCCCGATACGGCCGAAAGGCCCGGCGCAAAGCCAATATTGTAAGTCACCTGAGCGCGCAAGGCGGAAAGTGCGACGACGTCGCGCGCACTGCCCGCCACCAATGGAGTTTCAAGCATGCTGTCACCCTGCCCAGCCTTGCCGCCCGCCGAATGCCGCGACAACACCGATCTGCCGGCCGATCCGCCCGGCCGCGTCGTCCCGCTCCACCGGCGCAAGCGCCGCCCGCGCGGCTGGCAGCCCGAGCGGCCGCGCGAGCGATTGCTGGAGCGCGGGCCGGCCGCGCTGACCGACGACGAACTGATCGCCCTGCTGCTCGGCACGGGCAAGCCCGGGCACGATGTGTTCGTCACCGCCCGCGCACTGGTCAGTCAGTTCAAGTCGTTGCACGGGCTGCTCGAGGCGACCGCCGACGATTTCGAGGCGCACCCCGGCATCGGCCCCGCGCGCTCCGCACGGCTGGTTGCGGTCACCGAGATCGCGCGTCGCATGCTGAAGGAGAAAGCGCACGAGAAGCAGCCGATCGATTCGCCCGGCGCGGTCGAGGACTATCTGCGGCTGAAGATCGGCTCGCGCCCGCACGAGGTGTTCGCCGCGGTTTACCTCGACGCGCGCCACAGCCTGATCGACATGGAGGAAATCACGCGCGGCTCGCTGACGCGCATGGCCGTCTACCCGCGCGAGATCGTGCGCCGCGCGATGGTGCACAACGCCGCGGCACTGATCGTCGCGCACAACCATCCGTCAGGCGCGGTGCAGCCGAGCGCGGAAGATCGTCGCCTGACCCGCGTGCTGCACGACGCGCTCGCGCTCGTCGATGTCAGGCTGCTCGATCACGTCGTGATCGGCACCAGCGATACTTTTTCGTTCGCACGGGCCGGCTGGCTGTAGACTGTGGGGTTGCGGCCCGTCCAAGGGCGCCGCAACGGCGATGCGAAATTAGGTTTGATTTTCCTGAGCTTTTTCTGCTAGAATCGCCGTCTGTATTTTTTCCAACCACAGTTCTAGCCATCGAAGGGCCTTGTCTGTAAGGGCTTCGGCGTTCTGAGTGCAGCCATGGATCACGTGGCGGTGCGATGGAACCTTCACCGGCGATCGAACCCCGAATTTAGCGTATTAGGAGTGCTCTCATGGCACGCGTATGCCAAGTAACTGGGAAAGCGCCGATGAGCGGCAACAACGTTTCCCACGCCAACAACAAGACGAAGCGTCGCTTCCTGCCGAACCTGCAAAACCGCCGGTTCTGGGTGGAGAGCGAAAACCGCTGGGTGCGCCTGCGCGTCTCGAACGCCGGCCTGCGCCTGATCGACAAGAACGGCATCGATTCCGTGCTCGCTGACCTGCGCGCACGCGGCGAAGCCTAAGCCCAAGGAGCACAATCATGGCAAAAGGCGCACGCGACAAGATCAAGCTTGAGTCGACCGCTGGTACGGGTCACTTCTACACGACCACGAAGAACAAGCGCAACATGCCGGAAAAGATGGCGATCAAGAAGTTCGATCCCGTCGTCCGCAAGCACGTTGAATACAAAGAAACCAAGATCAAGTAATCTCCGGTTTCTGCTAGCCTGACGGCGACCGAAAAGCCCCGCACATGCGGGGCTTTTTGTTTTGCGCGCACGCTCCGGCGCGACGCGGTATGCTCTCCCCTTTCCGCGGCCACGGCCGCCGGAACGCACAAGATCAAAAGCGTAACGATGGAGATGCAGCATGAAATTCGACGTGGCGATCGTCGGCAGCGGCCTGGCAGGGCTGTCGGTCGCACTCAACCTGGCCAGCACGCGACGTGTCGCGCTGATCGCGAAACGGTCGATGATGGAGGGCGCGAGCGATAACGCGCAAGGCGGTATCGCGGCGGTCCTCGATTCGGCGGACAGCATCGAGAACCACGTCGACGACACGCTGGTCGCCGGTGGCGGCCTGTGCGACGAAGCTGCGACGCGCTATATCGTCGAGCACGGCCGCGAAGCGATCGAATGGCTGATCTCGCAGGGCGTGCCGTTCACGAAGGACGACGCAGCCGAGCTCGGCTTCCATCTCACGCGCGAAGGCGGCCACAGCCACCGCCGCATCATCCATGCGGCCGACGCAACCGGCCATGCGGTGCTCGCGACGCTGTCGGCGCGTGCGCGCCAGCATCCGAACATCACGTTCTTCGAAAACCACCACGCGATCGACCTGATCACGTCGGACCGGCTCGGCTTGCCCGGCCGCCGCTGTCACGGCCTGTACGCACTCGACGTCGACAACGACCGTACGATCACGATCGAGGCGCCGCATACGGTGCTCGCAACGGGCGGCGCCGGCAAGGTGTACCTGTACACGACGAACCCCGACACCGCGACCGGCGACGGCATCGCAATGGCGTGGCGTGCGGGCTGCCGCGTGTCGAACATGGAATTCATCCAGTTCCACCCGACCTGCCTGTTCCATCCGTATGCGAAGTCGTTCCTGATTTCCGAAGCCGTACGCGGCGAAGGCGGCCTGTTGAAGCTGCCCGACGGCACGCGCTTCATGCCCGCGCACGATCCGCGCGCCGAACTCGCACCGCGCGACATCGTCGCGCGCGCGATCGACTTCGAGATCAAGAAGCGCGGGATCGACTGCGTGTATCTCGACATCAGCCACCAGCCGGAAGCATTTCTGCGCGAACACTTCCCGACGATCCACGCGCGCTGCCTCGAATTCGGCATCGACATCGCGAAAGAGCCGATTCCCGTCGTGCCGGCTGCACACTACACGTGCGGCGGCGTCGTCACCGACCTCGCCGGGCGCACCGATCTCACGGGCCTGTATGCGGTCGGCGAAACGTCGTACACGGGGCTCCATGGCGCAAACCGGCTCGCAAGCAACTCGCTGCTCGAATGCCTGGTGATCGGCCGCGCGGCAGCCGAGGCGATCGAGGCAGCCGGCTTCGATGCCGAAACGCCGGCCACGCTGCCCGCGTGGGACGAAAGCCGCGTGTCGGATGCGGACGAGGAAGTCGTCGTTGCGCACAACTGGGACGAGCTGCGCCGCCTGATGTGGAACTACGTCGGCATCGTGCGCACCGACAAGCGCCTCGAACGCGCGAAGCACCGGCTGTCGCTGCTGCGCGACGAGATCCAGGAGTACTACGCGAACTTCCGCGTGACGCGCGACCTGCTCGAACTGCGCAACCTCGTCGACGTCGCGACGCTGATCGTGAAGAGCGCGCACTCGCGCCGCGAGAGCCGCGGGCTGCACTACAGCCGCGACTGGCCGAACTCGCTGCCGAAGGCGCTGCCGAGCGTGCTCACGCCGCGCGCGCGTCGCTGAGCGGCACGCCCCCCCCGGCTGTGGCCGCACAGGAAAAAAGCCGTTGGCGTTTGCACGCCAACGGCTTTTTTGTCTGATCGACGGCGTTCGGTCAGTCGACGATCCGCATCGAATAGTCCGTCGCGCGCACGTCCTTCGTCAGCGCGCCGATCGAGATGCGGTCGACCCCCGTTTCCGCAAACGCACGCACCGTATCGAAATTGACGCCGCCTGACACTTCGAGCACGGCCCGGCCGTTCGCCACGCGCACCGCTTCACGCATCATGTCGAGCGTGAAGTTGTCGAGCAGCACCGACTGCGCGCGATGCGCGAGCGCCGTATCGAGTTGCGCGAGCGTTTCGACTTCGACCTGCACGGGCACGCCCGACTCGAGCGCGAACGCCGCGTCGAGCGCCTCGCCGACACCGCCTGCCGCTGCGATGTGGTTTTCCTTGATCAGGATGCCGTCATACAGCGCGAGACGCTGGTTCTCGCCGCCGCCGACACGCACCGCATACTTCTGCGCGAGCCGCAGGCCCGGCAGCGTCTTGCGCGTATCGAGGATCTTCGTGCGCGTGCCTTCGACGCGATCGACGTAGCGACGCGTCGCGGTCGCAACGCCCGACAACAGTTGCAGGAAGTTCAGCCCGTTACGCTCGGCCGTCAGCAGCGCGCGCGCCGGCCCTTCGAGTTCGCAGACGGTCGAATCGGGCGTCATCCGGTCGCCTTCGCGATAGCGCCATTGCACAACGATCGCCGGATCGATCCGGGCAATCACGGCCTCGAACCACGGCACACCACAGAGCACGGCTTCCTCGCGCACGATGATGCGTGCACGGCGACGATCGCCTGCCGGCACGAGCCGCCCGGTCTGGTCGCCGGTGCCGACGTCTTCCGCAATCGCATCGGCCACGTTGCGCGCGATCGCGTCGTCGAATGCCGCGCCGTATTGCTCGCGCACGAGGTTGAACAGCGGGGATACTGCCGAGTTCGCGCCGCCTTCCGCCGGGCCGCCCCCAAGGAAGGTGGCCGCCCCCTCGGGGGGCATCGAACGAACGTGAGCGTGGGGGCTATTCATTATGCAGCCCCCACGTTCGCAAACAGTTGCTGGTCACGCTGCAGATCGCCGCTCGCCTGCACGCGCTTCTTGTGCGCGGCTGCGAATTCGAGCATCCGGTCGATCGGCAGGCGTGCGCGCTCGCCGATCGCGGGATCGACGAAGATCTCGTTGTGACCGCGTTCGAGCACGTCAGCGAGGTTCGCGAGGCCGTTCATCGCCATCCACGGGCAGTGCGCGCAGCTCTTGCAAGTCGCGCTGTTGCCGGCCGTCGGCGCGGCGATGAAGGTCTTGCCGGGTGCCGCAAGCTGCATCTTGTGCAGGATGCCGAGATCGGTCGCGACAATGAAGCGTGTCGCGTCGAATTTGACCGCCGCGTCGATCAGCTGCGTGGTCGAGCCGACCACATCGGCCTGCGCGACGACGTTTTCCGGCGATTCGGGGTGGACGAGCACCTTCGCGTCCGGATACTCGGCGCGCAGCAGGTCGAGCTCGATGCCCTTGAATTCGTCGTGAACGAGGCACGAGCCTTGCCACAGCAGCATGTCCGCGCCGGTTTTCTTCTGGATGTAGCTACCGAGATGGCGATCCGGCGCCCAGATGATCTTCTCGCCGCGCGCGTGCAGGTCGGCCACGATCTCGAGGCCGATCGACGACGTCACCATCCAGTCCGCGCGCGCCTTCACGGCCGCGCTGGTATTCGCGTAGACGACGACGGTACGGTCCGGATGCGCGTCGCAGAACGCCGAGAATTCATCGACGGGGCAACCGAGGTCGAGCGAGCAGGTCGCATCGAGATCGGGCATCAGGATTCGTTTGTTCGGGCTCAGGATCTTCGCGGTTTCGCCCATGAAGCGCACGCCGGCGACGACCAGCGTCTGCGCGTCGTGGTCACGGCCGAAGCGGGCCATTTCGAGCGAATCGGCGACGCAGCCGCCGGTTTCGTCGGCGAGCTCCTGCAACTCGGCGTCGACGTAGTAGTGCGCGACCAGCACGGCCTTTTCACGCACGAGCAATGCCTTGATGCGCGCCTTCAGCGCGGCCCGCTCTTTGGCGGACGGTGCATCGGGCACCTTGGCCCAGGCCTGCCCCACGCCGCACACGGTCCCTGCTGCAACGGGCCGGTCGTACTCGACGGGTTTGATCGTCGATTGCATCTCCATATCTCCTGTCGATCGGAGTCAGCGCTTTAGCGCTAACTCCGATCCCATGCTTCGCGGTCGACAAGAGTTAGTGCTTTAGCACTTACTCTCGTCCATGCTTCGCGGTCGACCCGAGTTAGCGTTTTAGCGCCCACCCCGATCCCATCCCCTGATCTCGCCCCGGAACAACACTTCCCCGCTGCCCCAAGCCTCATACAAATCCGGCCCTGCCGATCACCCTTCAAAAACCGGCGGACCAAATAAAAAACCCCGCCAACGCGGGGTTTTTGACGTCCTTAGATTCTAATCGATTTCGAATCAGGCGTAGCGGCGCAGGCGCGTCGCGAATTCCTGCAGCGCCTTGATGCCGCTTTGTTCTGCGCGATGGCACCAATCCTGCAATTGCGCGAGAAGCTGTTCGCGCGATGCGGTCGAACGATCCCAGATCGCGGCGAGATCCTGGCGCAGCTGGAAGTACGTTTGCAGCTTCTGGCTGTTCGCGAAGATCTCCGGCAGCAGCTTCTTCTGCGGCTCGTCGAGGCCGTCGGCATCCTTGTGGAACCACTTGCGCGCGCCGCGCATCATCTGGTACTTGTCGCCGCCGATTTCCTTCAGGTGTGCGAGCTCCTGACGGTACGCACGCTTCACGGCCTTGCCGTAGCGCGCCATCACTTCGTAGCGATTCGACAGCACGGCCTGCAGCGTTTCCTGGTCGAGCACCGTCTTCGGCTTGTTCAGGCGCGGCGTCGGCGCGACCTTCTTCACCTTCGCGAGACCGAACGCCGACATGATGCGGATGTACATCCAGCCGATGTCGAACTCGTACCACTTGTTCGACAGCTTCGCCGACGTCGCGAACGTGTGGTGGTTGTTGTGCAGCTCTTCGCCGCCGATCACGATGCCCCACGGGAACAGGTTCGTGCTCGCGTCGGCCGAGTTGAAGTTGCGATAGCCCCAGAAGTGACCGAAGCCGTTCACGACGCCAGCCGCCCAGAACGGAATCCAGACCATCTGCACGGCCCACACGGTCAGGCCGATCACGCCGAACAGCGCGACGTCGATCACCATCATCAGGCTGATGCCGAGAATCGGGTACTTCGAATAGACATTGCGCTCGACCCAGTCGTTCGGCGTGCCGTGCCCGAACTTGCGCATCGTCTCTTCGTTCTTCGCTTCCGCGCGATACAGCTCGGCGCCTTCGAGGAACACCTTCCAGATGCCGCGCGTCTGCGGGCTGTGCGGATCGTCCTCGGTTTCGCACTTCGCGTGGTGCTTGCGGTGAATCGCTGCCCACTGGCCGGTCAGCATGCCGGTCGTCATCCACAGCCAGAGGCGGAAGAAGTGGCTCGCGATCGGATGCAGCTCAAGCGCGCGGTGCGCCTGGCAGCGGTGCAGATAGACCGTCACGCCGATGATCGTGACGTGCGTGACGGCGAGCGCGAACAGCGCGACCTGCCACCACGAAAAATGCAGGAGCCCGTGGGAAAGAAAATCGAGCAGGGAATTCAACAAGGCAGTTACCTGTGATGAGAGCGACGCCGGCCCGCGCCAAGCGTCAGAAAAATGAAAGCATACCGCGTGTAGACCAGAATTTTACTTCAACCGTTCCAAGTCTTTGTAAAAAATGAATATTTTCTTGCCCTGACGCAACAAACCCAGTCCATGGGCGGACTTGGAAAGGGCCGCGATCCGGTTCCGACCGCGGGGTCGATACGATTGGCAACCGGCGCGCGTCACGCAGCCGGCGCGTGCCCGTCCACCGCGCCGTTGCCGGCCGCCGCGCCCGCGGCGGGAAAGCCGTCGGGCAACCCGACGACGCGCACTTCGCGCTGCGGGAACGGAATCGAAATCCCGTGCTCGCTGAACAGCCGCCAGATGTTGCGGTTCACGCTCGAACGCACGCCGGACGTGCCTTTCGCGGAATCCTCGATCCAGAAACCGAGCTCCAGGTCGATCCCGTCCGCGCCGAAACTCACCAGATACGGGGTCGGAGCAGGCTCCGCCAGCACGCGCGGCACCCCCTGGGCTGCATCGGCGAGCAGCGTGAGCGCGTGCTCGACATCGCTCGTGTACGCGACCTGCACGGCGACCTTCGCGTAGCCGCGCGTCAGGTACGACGACTGGTTCTGCACGACGTCGGTGATCAGCTTTTCGTTCGGAATCAGCGTTTCGTTGCCGTCGAGACCGCGCACGACCGTGTAGCGCGTGCGGATCTGCGTGACCACGCCCTGCAGCCCGCCGACGCTGATCGCGTCGCCGAGTCGCAGCGAGCGGTCGAGCAGGATGATGAAGCCCGACACGTAGTTGCTGGCGATCTTCTGCAGCCCGAAACCGAGGCCGACACCCACCGCACCGCCGAACACGCCGAGCACCGTCACATCGATGCCGACCAGCGACAGCCCGATCAGGATCGCCGCGAACACGAGCAGCGCGCGGCCGACCCGCGACAGCACGACCTTCAGGTTCGCGTCGAGCGTGGTCGCGCGCGTGAGGCGATCCTCGAGCACCGAGCCGAGCCACATCGCGACCATCAGCGTCACGCACACCCACAGCGCGCCGGAGATCACCGACAGCAGCGTGAGGTGCGCATTGGCGACACGGAACTGCACGCTGTCGAGCCAGCCGAGCACGTCACGCTGGATGCCGAGCACCGTCAGCACCATCGCGGCCCACACGACGGTCGACACGATCTTCTCGACGATCGACAGCCACGCATGCGTGTGGCCGTCGCGCGCGAACACGCGCCGCGCAAAGAAGAACAGCACGTAGATCAGCCCGATGCCGAACAGCGGCACGAGCGCGAGCGACAGCAGCGACGTCGACATGAACGGGTCGAACGCGAGCTGCGCGCCGCCCACGAACACGCTTCCGAACAGCGGGAACAACGCGCGCTTCAGGCTTTGCGCGCCCGCGCCGGGCGCCCGTCCGGCCGCCCGGCGGCGAGCGTCGATCCGGCC